>NZ_JBADWU010000013.1:0-15226 GCF_056203535.1 Candidatus Limimorpha sp.
GCCATCATATTGCATGTAATCGACTGCGCCTTCATCGTTGAAGTGTGGCGAAAAATCGCCAGCAGCGAAGCAAATGGTTGACTGCGACAAGTCAGTCAGTTCGACGTTTTCACGATTGTCAGCATCTTTGACTTGCAGGAAAGTCATGGTTGGAGGAGTGACATCGTCACTCGAGAGGTCGCATTCCATGAAGGTGAAATTCGACTTTTCGCCGCCATCAACAGTCAAGCATCCAAAGCCTCAGCACGCTGATAATCGGCTTTGCGAAATTCCTTCAGCTTCGCCACCAAACTATCCGGCACACGAAACTCGTCTTCTTGCGCCCAAAGGGGAAGGCCAAGCAAGGTGAAAAGGAAGAACAATATAGAGCGTAATAAAGATTTCATATCCGTATCAACCAATTGTCATATTCAACTAATATGGTTGCAAAAGTACATAATTAAATGAATAAGGTGGAAAAAACGGATGTTTTCGGTTCTCCCAACAGCGATTTATACGGGAAAGGCCAGCAAAATAGGATTGGAACCTTACACGTGAAAGCACAAAACGTGTTTGCCGCTTACCGCCCACAGTCGAAAAACAGCTTTTATCGAAAAAAAACAAATAAAAAAAGAAAAAAGTTTAGCAAAAACTAAACCAATTCAAAATAAATGTGTATTTTTGCCGCATGAAATTTGAAAGCAAACATAATGCTCATGAAAAGCTGCATGAAGAGAATGTCGGTTTTGAAGTTCTGGAGGAGCGTGGCGAGGTGCCGTTTTGCATCGCCGGAGGGTATGGAAACAGATGTGCAATGCCACCTATCCATTTGTCAGGTCTGTTTTGCACTGTGTGCAAAGGCACCTATCCATTTGTCGGAAACGCATTGCAAGCAGTGCAAAGGCACCTATCCATTTGTCAGAAGCGCATCGCAAGGTGTGCAAAGGTACCTATCCAATTGTTAGAAGCGCATTGCAAGCAGTGCAAAGGTACCTATCCAATTGTCGGAAGCACATTGCAAGCAGTGCAAAGGCACCTATCCAATTGTCAGAAGCCCGTTGCAAATTGCAAACACCACTCTCATTATGCAGTGAATCAAGAAATTAAAGGTGGTAACAGCCGTAAGTGTTACACAATATTATGATGAAATACAATTCATTGAACGGCCGGGCGCAGGTATCGGAGATATCCGCCGTAGCCAGTAGGTTGGACAGCCTGCTTGAGAACAAGTGTCCAAAATCAAATGATTATCTCGCCAACGCCATGTCGGATTTTCACAATCTGGCAGTTCAGCTTGGCGAAACGATGAACAGCAAGGTGAAGTCGAATTATGCCGGTCTCGACCTTGAACGCCGCGATTGTGTCAGATCCTTGGCGCAGTTCCTGAAGAGCTTCAGAAAGTCGTCGGATGGAACCGTGAAAGCCAACGCGATGGTGGTGTATGATGTCTTCCAAGGCTACGGAACCCGTATGCTCAGAAAAGGCGTCGACGGCTTGACAGGTATGATCGACTCCCTGCTCATCGACTTTAACGCACCGAATGTCCAGACTGCCATTGGAGCAGTGCCGGGACTCGCCGAACGCATTGAGGCCTTGCGCACGGTTCATGAGCGCTTCAAGGAAAGCCGCGTGAACTACCAACTGGAGCGCAGCCTTCTGCTGAAGTCGGAGAAGACATCGGTGCTGAAAGCCGCCATCGTCGACCGCATCAACAAGGTCTTTCTGCCTTATCTCTCCGAACTTTCCAAGTCGGAAGGTGGCGGTTACACCAGCCTTTTCAACACGATGGTCGAAATCGTGAACGAAACGAACAACCTGGTGAAAATCCGCAAGGGCATGGCTTCGGCACGTGGCGGCAACAAAGGCGAGACCCCGAAGGAGCCGGCAGCATAAGCCCTCCTCGGATTTGGTTTTTTCAAAATGGTCTGGCTAAGCAGCTGGACAAAGGCGTGGGGATGCAAACGCATCCCCCGCTTTGTTTTGTAGAGTCATATATATGAGGCCGCGAAAAACATTTTTTCCCGATTTCCAAATTTCAATCCATATCAGTAAGGATTTTTTGTAAGATTATGAAAAAATCTCCACCAAAAATCCTAACTGAAAATCTCTCTGAAAATGTTTCTACGATTCTTTTTCATTTGGGTCGGGCAAAGCCCTCAAAATCCCAACTGAAAATCTTTCTGAAAATCTTAACTAAAGAACGCTAATTGCACGAAAAACATTATTTTTGCACCCTGTGGAAACAAAAACCGTAATTTATACTGTGACTAAATTAGCATGTGACAATAAAAAAGTTTAGTCCGACCTAAACAAAATTGAATGATAATGACTACTTTTGCGCGAGAATATCATGAAGAAATCAGAAGAGATGGAAAAGAGATGCAAGTCTTCAAGCTTTTCGTCGACGGATGCTGTCCGTTGGATGAGTTTCGGAAGACACTCGCAGACAATGAACAAAAGTCGTTGAATATCGTTTTATCGAGGATGGAATTCCTGTGCGAAAATCAGCTGGATTTGCCCAGGAAACTGCTGGAAACAATAAAATTGGGTAATGGTCTTAAGGGCTTTGTATTTAAGGAACAACAAATCAGAATCTATTGCTTGATGCAGGCGAAAGAACTCCTCATCGTAAGCGGGGGACGCTTTGCGGAAAAAGAAAAGGATTGCAAGCAATTTGCAGCATGGGCTATTGAAGCCGTAAGTCTATTAAAATCGGAAAACATTATCAAAATGAAAGGGTAAACACTATGAAGAAAAATAATTCATTGCAGCAGACGCCCGAGTATTGGACCACCCAAATCCAGCTTTCCCTTCTCTCTCTCATTCAAGATTATCTCAAGGAGAATCACATGACGCGTTCCGGCTTTGCCGCGAAGATGGGTGTCACTAAAGGCTATGTGACACAGGTCATGAACGGCGACTATGATCACCGCATCTCTAAAATGGTCGAACTGGCAATGGCCATCGGTTATGTGCCGCAAGTCAGTTTCGTGCCTGCCGTCGATGCTTTTGCCCCGGTCAACACCTTTAAAACCGACACCTTGGTGGTCGGCGGTTTCAACAAGGAAACGTCGCATTTCGACTTCGACGAAAAGACACCTTCGTACGATATGTCGTCAAAGGGCGTTTCTCTCTTTCTAGAACAAAAAGTGGGATAATTATGAGTCCGATACCATTTAAAATTAAAGAGATACATGCCGAACCGATTGAGATACATCCGGATTTGGTGGATACGAATAATGAGGATTTCACCGTCAATTCGAGCTTTTCCTTTGGCGGCGAATTGCTTCTGGACATCGTCACTTGCCGTGGCGAATTCAGTTTCGTGCAAGGCGAGGTTGAACTTTCGAAACTGACGGTCTATTGCTATTTCGAGATAGACCCCGAATATGTCCAGGCAAACATGAGCGACAACAAGCTTGTCATCGACAAGGAGTTCCTGCGCTATATAGCCACCGTCACGGTTGGAACGGCCCGTGGCATTCAATATGCGAAGACGCAGAACACCATCCTGAACGGCATGGTCTTGCCTCCCATCAACCTGATGGAACTCAATCTTCAGGACATGGATTTGCTGGATCCGGAGGATTGACTTGCGGATTACAGATTGACAAAAACATCTTCCGCAGATTAAGCACAGCCTTGTCGAACGAAAGCAGAAAATCGCTGCCAATGACTCCTTCTTCATCGCCTTGGTTGGTCTCTTTTTGCGTGCTGATGATTACGTCTTGTTTGGTGAAACAGCCTCCGCAAGCCTTGAATGAAATGCCGTGCAGTCGGTAAACCGGCACTCTCGATACGCCGCCAACACCTCCTGCAAAGGAGCTGTCGGCTTGTGCAGTTGCTTCAATTATGTCTTTGTGCTTCGCAAAATAGTTGTAACTCAGTTTCGTGCTGGCGCATCCAAGGTCAAGTTGAAATTGCAGGGTGTCGCCTTCTACTTCAACCTCCGCAAAATGCCTTCCATCATCCTGAATGGTCAGGTTCGACTCCAAATCTTGCTGCCTGAAGGGGAAAACGATGATTTTTGATTTGTTGTCGAAATCCATCTCTCCGGCAAGCCTGAAAATGTTGGCACCAAGTATGGCCTGGATGTTCATGAAAGAATTGACAAGGTCTTGGTCGGGCATTACGATGAAAACGATATTTTGGAAGCACATCTGGCCGATGGAAAGCGAGTCGGCAATGCCAAGCCACATTGAGGCTTCGCCCGTGACGCCGACGGCCTTCCCTTTGACATCGATGGGTCGTATGCCATGCGACAAGGCAAACGATTCGCTGGCAGCACTGAACCGCGCACAGCCATTGTCGAACACAAACACTTCCTCTTTGCCGTCAATCGTGGCGGGAACACGTATTTCACAGCCCTTAAACTGTCCTTCGTAATAGATGGAATCGATATGGTAGGCAACGGAAACATCCCTATTAGGCCTTATCAGCGTGTCTTTCGGCAAATCGGCCAGTGCCTTGATTTGGACAAGTTCTTCCGCACTATAATAGCGGGAAAGGCAATCGTAAAATGTCTTGAAATCGCCTGCCAGATTGGCATTGTTCCCGATGGACAGATAGGCGGCTCTCGTCAGTTCTTCCGATAAGCCGGGTTCCTTTAGGATTGTTCTGTAAATGGCGTTGCTTTCGTCAAACCGACCGTGCTTGCCATGTTCAATGGCTGCCGTCCACAGCGAATCCAAATTGTTGGTATTGGTTTGAGCCTCTGCATGTAAATTAAGGTTTGATAGCAAAAGCAGGACAAAGAAAAAGAGTTGATGGTGATTCATAGTACAGTTAAATTCAATAGGATGCAAAAATAAGAAAATCTCATTGATTCTGTGCTTATTCCATATAACGCAATGATAAATTCTAAAAAAGACCGCATTTTTGAATCTTTTTCCCAATTTTTGCGTCTTTTAGTCGGATGCATCCTAAAGTCAAACAAATAACAAGACAATGCAACAAGATTTCAAACAGACGAGGCTAAAAGAACTCGAGAAAATCATCGAGAACGAGCAAGACAATTTGTTTCGGTTTGCCTATATGCGTATCGGGAGCCGCGAAGATGCTGAAGATGTAGTCCAGGATGCTTTCCTAAAACTGTTCGCTTCGGGAGAAAATCTCCAACATGTCCACAACCTCAAGCACTATTTGATTCGGTCCATCAGCAACAGCTGTCAGGATTATCATCGAAGGAAAAAATTTGACATGGTTTCCATTGATGATGCCTGTCAGCTTGCCGAAGAAAACGAAGATCTGCAAATTCACGAAGAATACTTGAAGATCAACAGACTCCTTGCAACGCTTTCAGACGAACAAGCCGAAATCGTTCGCCTCAAATGTTACGACGGACTCAAATTCCGCGAGATTGCAAAAATCCTCGAAATTCCAGAAGCCACGGCAAAATCGCGCTACCGTTACGCTATCGCCCACCTTCAAAAAGACATCAACAATTAACGACAACCACTAAACTTTCAAAACAATGAAAAAGAATAGCAAATCAGAAATTGAAAAAACTCTCACGCCAGACTGCGAATTTCATGCCTCAAAATCATTAAAAGAAAAAGTCATGCAAGCGGCAGAACAAGAAACCGTGAGCGAAAAGACAGTAAAACTTTCATCATGGAAAACAGTCTTGGCGACTTGCGCCGCAACAGCAGCTATCATTGCCATAGTATTGCTCATAAAGCCCGGTATGACACCACTTTATGCCGAAGAAGGCATCTTTGCCCGCGCCGCAAGGTTTTTCAACAAGGCCAGCGGCTACACCATAACATTCGATGCAAGGACATTGCCCAACGACAATTTCAGTTATATCGACGCATCAAAAGCATTCGTCGAACACAAAATGTCGGTTTGCAACGATGGCAGATGGCAACTCGACAAAGGTGGCCGCATAGCGGAATTCAATGGAGAAAATGTCTGGGTCTGGTTTCCCGAACAGGAATGGGGGTGGAAAATGGATGCGACAAAAACAGCTGGAGTTTTGGAACAATACGAGTTGCTCCGCCATATCGGCGACATGATGCAATGGCTTGAAAAATATGCACAAAGCCACGAGGACATCGCTTGCCGTAAAAGCGAAACAGATAGCGAAATCACGCTTTCCATCAAGGCACCGGCACAAGGAGACTTCCAAAATGATTATGCCAAAAACAATTCCATTTTAGAAAGCAACACAAGACAGACCTACACTTTCAGCAAAGCTGACGGCAGACTCCTTTCCTTCAAGATTGACGCTCTGTTTTTAGGCATTCCGCGAACCATTCTGAAATTCAAGGAAATCAATTACGACACCACAATCTCCGAATCCGATTTCATCCTTCCAAACGGAATTGAATGGATTGACGAAACCGCCGAACACCTCACAGAAATGGCAAACACGCTTCCAATAGACCAATTCACTGGAATCTCTGCGGAAAAGGCTGCCGAGAAAATGTTTGAAGCCATGAAAAACTGGGATGAAGCAAGCCTGAAAGTCGTTATGAAAGGCTATCCGCTTTCAAAAATGGCTGCAAAATACAAAGGTTGTACTTTGGTTAAGCATGGCGAAGCATTTAAATCTGGTTTATACGAAGGTGTGTTTGTACCCTGCACCGTGAAATTTGCCGATGGAAGCAACAGAAAGATGAAAGTAGCATTCATAAACGACAAGACATTAGGCACATGGTGCGCCGATGGCGGAATATGACAATTCCATTTGCTGGTCAACAGGCCAAAATAACAAACGAGCCTCCGCAAAAATGCAGAGGCTCGTTTTTTTCGTACCCGAGGCCGGGATCGAACCGGCACGGCTTTAAAGGCCAAGGGATTTTAAGTCCCTCGTGTCTACCAATTCCACCACTCAGGCACTGTTTCAATGAACATTTACAAAAAATCCCGATTTTACTCGGGACCTTGTGGAGCGGAAAACGAGACTCGAACTCGCGACCCCGACCTTGGCAAGGTCGTGCTCTACCAACTGAGCTATTTCCGCAAAGCGGAGCGGAAAACGAGACTCGAACTCGCGACCCCGACCTTGGCAAGGTCGTGCTCTACCAACTGAGCTATTTCCGCTTGTCGTTTGACGAGGCAAAAGTACAACTTTTTTCATTCTCGCAAGCATTTTTTTTGCATTTTTTTCTTTTGATTATATATTTAATTGATATTCAATTATATATACTTTATACGGCAAATCAATATAATTATTTCAAATAAAATTGTAGTTTTTTTGTTCTTTTTGCGTCTAATGATTAGCTTGATTCTGATACAATGGAGACAAAAGAACTTGAATTTACAAAATTAATCGAATCCCACAAAAGCATAATTTTCACCGTATGCTATCTCTTCTCGAAAGATCAAGAAGATGTAAACGACCTATTTCAAGAGACTTTAATAAATTTATGGCGAGGTTTTGGCACCTTCGAAGGCAAATGCGATGTGAAAACCTGGATATGGCGTGTCAGCATCAACACCTGCCTTACTTACGAACGAAAAAAGAAACGCCACATGGAGACTGTTCCCCTTTCAATGGCAATTAACCTATTCACCGACACAGATGACGATACACGACAAGTACAACAACTTTATCGACGCATCAACAAACTCGGCATGATCGACCGTGCCATCATCTTGTTATGGTTGGAAAACATGAGTTACGAGGAAATCGGGCAAATCATAGGCATCTCTACAAAAAACGTATCTGTCAAGTTGGTTAGAATCAAAGAGAAACTGAAAAATATGTCAAACGAATAATATGCAGAACAATGGAAAACAACGAATTGGAAGAAATGAAGGCACAATTAGCCATGCTGAATAAAAAATTGGAAAAAGAAAGCATCATCAATGAAAAACTGACAAAAGCAACGCTGAATTCAAAAACACAAATCCTTAATATTAATAATTACAAGACTCTAATCCTTGATGGATTAGGCCTCGTTTTTGGTCCTGTTATATTTTGGGAACTTTTCGAATTCAACTTTCCAATATGGATAGGAATCGCAATAATAGTTCTAACTACCATTGACATTATCATCAATCTTATCCTATTCAGAAAACTCAATCTGAATGAAATAATGAACGAAAATGTATCCTCTTCAATATCCAAACTCAAAAAGTATAAGAAAAGCCATAGAAGATGGCTTTGCATCCAATGTGTAATAGGTGCTATATTATTAGCATTCATCTATATATGGTGGGCGCAAGCCATTCTGTCCCGAAAAGCCTTTATTTTAGGTGTTTCCTGTGGCATGATACTCATTGCAGGAGGGATATGGTCCGTTTCAAAATGCCAGAAAAAAGTCTATTACACTTGTGACGAACTCATTGAGCAATTGGGAGAGACTGAAAAGGCGGAATATAATCAATGATTCAGCAGCTTCTTAATTTCATTGAGCTTCATCAAGGCTTCAACAGGAGTCAAAGTGTCGATATTGGTGTTCAGAATGTCCTCTTTGATTTGCAAAAGCAACGGATCATCGAGTTGAATGAAACTCAACTGCATCCCGTCATCCTGCTTCACAGCCGCTTTTTCGACATCCTCGCTGGTGTGCGATTTCTCAAGGACGGAGAGTAAAGTCGTGGCGCGTTCAACTACCTTCCGCGGCATTCCCGCCATTTCGGCCACATGAATACCGAAACTGTGAGCGCTGCCACCTTTCTTCAATTTGCGCAGAAAAACGACCTTATTGCCGACTTCCTTCACCGTAACATGATAGTTCTTAATGCGTTGGAAAGAGTCTTCCATCTCGATAAGTTCGTGATAATGCGTAGCAAACATCACTTTGGCGCGGCTCACGGGATGGTCGTGCAAAAATTCCGTAATGGCCCAAGCGATGCTGATGCCATCGTAAGTGCTCGTGCCGCGCCCGATTTCATCGAGCAAGACAAGGCTGCGGTTCGACACATTATTTAATATGCTGGCCGTTTCGTTCATTTCAACCATGAAAGTTGATTCACCCGACGAAATGTTGTCGCTCGCTCCAACACGTGTAAACACCTTGTCAACCATGCCGATATGCGCTGCCGCAGCAGGAACGAAACTGCCCATTTGCGCCATCAGGACAATCAAGGCTGTCTGACGCAGCAACGCCGATTTACCCGACATGTTCGGTCCAGTGATGATGATGATTTGCTGACGGTCGCGGTCAAGATACACATCATTAGCAATATAGTTTTCGCCAACCGGCATCATCTGTTCAATGACAGGATGACGACCTTCCTTAATATCGATGACAAACGAATCATCAATTTCGGGACGCACATAATTGTATTTCAATGCAATATCAGCAAAACTGACAAGGCAATCGATACGGGCGACCAAAGTCGCATCGACTTGAATTGGCTCCACAAATTCCGAAACCGCCATCACCAATTCATTGTAAATACGCTGCTCAATCATGCTGATTTTTTCTTCGGCGCCCAAAATCTTCTGTTCGTATTCCTTCAGTTCCTCAGTAATGTAACGCTCGGCATTCGTCAGCGTCTGCTTGCGAATCCATTCCTGCGGCACCTTGTCCTTATGGGCATTGGTCACTTCAAGATAATAGCCGAACACATTATTGTAGCCGACCTTCAGCGATGAAATGCCCGTTGCCTCCATCTCGCGTTTCTGGATGCCAATAAGATAATCCTTGCCCGAACGGGAAAGACTGCGCAAGTCATCAAGTTCGGCATCGACGCCAACACCTATATAATTACCCTTCGACACCAAAGCCGGCGCATCGGGATTCAGTTCCTTTTTTATCCTATCGCGGATGGAAATGCAAGGATTCAGTTGTTCGGCAAATTTCAGCAAAGACACATGTCCGCATAACTCACAAGCCATCTTCAAAGCTTCAATCTGATCCAAGGCTCGTCCAACCTGCAACAGCTCGCGAGGATTGACTTTCGCCAACGAAACCTTTGAAATCAGGCGTTCCAAATCGCCGACCTGACGCACAATGTCCTGAAATTTCTGAATCACATCGCGATGCTGCACAAAATAGTCCACCACTTCGTAGCGCGACTCGATTTGTTCCTTATTGCGCAGCGGCAGCACCACCCAACGGCGCATCAGGCGGCCACCCATTGGCGAAACCGTCTTGTCAATCACATCAATCAATGTCTTGGCGTTCATATTTGGCGTATGCAGCAATTCCAGATTGCGAATGGTAAACTTATCAAGCCACACAAACTGTCCTTGGTCGATGCGCGACATTGAAGCGATATGATTTATCTTATCATGCTGCGTTTCAAGCAAATAATGAATAGCTGCGCCAGCAGCGACAATGCCTTTCGGAAAATCATCGACACCGAAACCCTTCAGCGAAACCGTGTTGAAATGCTTGTTCAGCACTTCGTTGGCATAATCGTCGGTAAAAACCCAATCGTCAAAAACCGTCAAATAATATTTGCCGCCAAAAGCATCAATGAAATCCTTTCTCTTGTTGCGCTGCAGCAGCACTTCCGACGGGTTGAAACTCTGCAAAAGCTTGTCAATGTATTCGTTATTGCCTTGCGTCAAGTAAAATTCACCCGTTGAGACATCCAGAAAAGCAACGCCCGTCACGCTTTTATCAAAATGCACCGAAGCCAAAAAATTGTTTTCCTTCTGTTCCAGCACATTATCATTATAGGTGACACCTGGCGTAACCAGTTCCACGATGCCGCGTTTGACCAGTTTCTTGGCCAGTTTCGGGTCTTCAAGTTGTTCGCAGACAGCCACTTTCAGACCGGCACGAACCAATTTCGGCAGATAATTGTCCAAAGCATGGTAAGGAAAACCTGCCAATTCGACCTCGGAAGGCGAGCCAACACCACGGCGCGTACACACAATACCCAGAATTTCAGACGATTTGATAGCATCCTCGCCATACGTTTCATAAAAATCGCCAACGCGGAAAAGCAACATCGCATCGGGATATTTAGCCTTGAACGAATAATATTGCTTCATCAGCGGCGTCTCCGCAAAACCTTTACCTGCCATAATTTTCAAATTTAAAGGACAAAAGTAAGGAAAAAAGAAAAACAGTGGTTGTTTGGAGTAATATTTTGCTTCTGGCCATTAGCTTTTAGCCTTTGGCTTGGCTTCGCCGCGAGTTGGGGCTGTCGCCGTAGCGAGTCCTCGGCGAAACCGTGCCAAAAGCCATTAGCCAAGTGCTAAAGGCATAAAGGCCGAAAACACTTTTGAACAATTTGAAGAAATTCAGGTTTAATGTTTACCTTTGCATAAAAATTTGAACGATGCACAAACTTAGCATGGAAGAGCTGAACAGGCTCACAAAAGAACAATACGAAACCGTCGACAAACTGCCGATAATCATTGTGTTAGACAACATCCGATCGCTCAGCAACGTTGGAGCCGTTTTCCGCACTGCTGATGCTTTCCGAATCGGAGAATTATACCTTTGCGGCATTACAGCCTGTCCGCCCCACCGCGAAATACACAAAACCGCCTTAGGAGCCGATGAAACCGTGAAATGGCAATATTTCGAATCTACGGAAGCAGCATGTAAAGCACTGAAAGACAAAGGTTACAAAATTTTTGCCGTCGAGCAAATCGAAGGCAGTAAAGAACTTCAGGATTTCAAGTTCGAACCGAACAGCGCATTAATCATGGGCAACGAAGTGGAAGGTGTTTCCGACGAAGTCCTTCCCTATTGCGACGGAGCCATCGAATTGCCACAAGAAGGCACAAAACATTCGCTCAACGTTTCGGTATGCGCGGGAATCGTAATGTGGGAAGTATTCAGGCAGCTGCTCCTTAATATATAAAGAGACCAATAAGCCTCACTTTCAAGAAAAAAAGTACATTTCAAGAAAAAAAACTCAACAAATTCATTGTCAATCAAATTATTTTCTATTTTTGTTCGCTAATTCATGGGTTTTCATGGACACAAGCGAAATGAAATCCACGGAAAAAAGCAGAGCAGAATTTTGTAAAGTATTAAAAACTAATTAATTAAATAATCATTACAAACTTAACACATTAACGTTATGAAGAGAAATTTGACGTTTTCAAAGCTCGTGATGCTCGTCGTCATGGCAATCCTTCCTCTGACATTCTATGCTCAGGAAGGCAAATCAAAGAAACCGGTCGAAAAGTATTGGTACATTTTCGGTGAAGGCGGTTTCTCAATCAACCACGGTGATTTGGCCAATTACACTGGCTGGATTTTCGAGGATCTTGACAAGGACTATTTCCTGAAGAACCTCAACGGTCAGATTGGTGTCGGTTATCAGTTTGGTGGTGTCATTGGCCTGAATGGTAAATTTGGCGCAGGTTCACTGTCAGGTTACAAAAAAGTCCAGAACCTTACCATCATCGACCATCCGGAATTCATCCCAGAAGGTTCACCTTACGGTCTTACAGACTTGTCGATTGGCAACAATGACAATGATCAAAGAACCACTTACTTCGAGACCAACTTGAACTTGACTTTCAACGTGTTCAACATGTTCAACTACAACCCAAGAAGAGTTGTCAACTTTATCCCTCACGTTGGTATCGGTGGCATTTTCTACAAAGCCGGTATGGTTCTTGACAAAGAAGGTGAAGTTTTGGTTGCAAAGAAAGACGACCGCGCTTCTGCTTTGACAGTTCCAGTCGGTGCTGAAATCAACTTCAACGTTGCTCCAAAACTCGACATCTTCGTTGACTACACCTACGCTTTCGCAAGCAAAGATGACCTCGACCAAGTTGAAAAATATCCAACCGATAAAGTTGAAGTCGTCAACGACATGTACAGCCAGTTGAACCTCGGCCTCCGCTACAAGTTCAACAATCCTTGCGACATCGAAAAGATGGCCCGCGAATCAAAGGAAATCACCATGAGAGTCAACCCAGACCCTCTGACAGAAAAGGACGGCAAGGTTTGCTTCGACGTTATCGTCACCATCCCTGAAGAATACTTCGAAAAGCAGGCTGTCATGAACCTGACTCCTTATTTGAAGTATAACGGTGGCCAGATCGACCTTGATCCTATCACTTTCGTTGGTGAAAAGGTCAAAGGCGAAGGCGACTTCAGAGTCAGCTACAAGAACGGCGGTGAATTCACAAAGAACTATTGCATCGACTACGTTCCTGAAATCGAAAACAGCGAACTCATGGGCGATCCTATGTTCTATGTCTACAATGGCACCATCTATCCTACTCAGGACGAAATTGTGAAGAACACCTACTTCACTCAGGGTGGCGAAAGAAAACTTGCTGATGGCGTCATCGTCACCACCAAGCCAGTCGTTGAACCAGAACCTGAACCTGAACCAGAACCAGAACCAGTCCCAGAACCAGACTTCGTTTACTATTTTGCAAAGGATTCACACGTTATCCGCAACAACGATGTCAACAAGGCTGCAAGACAGGCTTTGAAGGAAAAGATCAATGCCGGTCAAGAAGTTAAAGGCTTCAGAATCGAAGGCTGGGCTTCTCCAGAAGGTGAACTCGACCACAACACAGGCCTCGCTGACGACCGCGCTAACGCTGCCGAAAAAGACATGAAGGCTCAGCTGAAGAAGGTTAAGGTAAATGCTAATAATTTTGAATTCAATGCCAAGGGCAATGGTCCTGACTGGGACACCTTCATCACCCTCGTTGAAAATTCAAATATCGCCGACAAGGAAGCCATCCTCAACGTTATCCGTAACGCTGGTGCTAACAGAGAACAGGAAATCAAGAACATGATCAATGTTTATCCTGAACTTGAAAAGGACATCCTGCCTCTGCTCCGTCGCGCTGAAGTTTACATCTTCTAATCTTTCAGAAGCATGACATGGAAAAGGCTGCCAATCGGCAGCCTTTTTTCGTTTGGTGATGAGGCAAATTTTATGCTGTCTGCCAGTTCTTCCGACGATAAACACTGATTCTTTCTCCCGCTGATGCCGCTGATTTACGCAGAGTTTTTGAAACCGCAGATTTCTCTGATTTTCAATAAACTACAGATTTAACAGATTGGACAGATTTATTTTTCATAAAACCGCAGATGACGCAGATTTTACGCGGATTAAATTTTGAATGCGCAGACGCATAAATTGACAGATAGGCTGACGATAAATTGATAAAAAGATACGTGCGATACGTGGAGGCAAGAAAAACCGCAGATTGCGCGGATGACGCGGATTTTCAATAAACTACAGATTTTTGGAAAACATAAATTATCGCTAATGATTCATAAATAAATTGAAAAACAGAAAAATCACCTATTCATTTGTGGAAATTTGCGTTTGGCTACAGAATCAAAACGTAACCCTGTGCAAGCCGATTTCATAGGGTTGATTAATGGCTTCAAGAATCATTTGGTAATCCTTTTCTTTAGCCACGAAATCGAGTTTGTTTGTATCAAGCATCAAAATGCGCATATTGTTCTGTTCCTGACGGATAAAATCGAGATAACCACGCTGAATGTTTTCCAAATAGGTATCGGAGATTTCCTGCTCGTAACTGCGGCCACGCTTGCGGATATTGTATTGCAAACGCTCGACATCGGAATACAGATAAACCAAAAGCTCAGGTTTTGGCATGGTCGAAAAAATGATGTTGAAAAAACGTGAAAACAAGTCATATTCGTCTTCCTGTAAGTTGTTGCGTGAGAAAATCAAGGATTTGGCCACATAATAATCGGAAATGATGAAATCATGGAACAAGTCAAGGTTTGCCAATTTGTCTTTCAGTTGCTGGAAACGCAAAGCCAAAAAAGTCATTTCCACCTGAAAGGAATATTTGTCGGGTTCCTTGTAGAACTTAGGCAGAAAAGGATTCTTGTCAGCCTCAAACTCTTCAAGGACAAGTTTTCCGTTATAATCGTTAGCAATGCGTGTGGCAAGTGTCGTCTTGCCTGCGCCCACGGTTCCTTCTATGGCGATGTAATTGTATTCCATTGGCTGCAAAGATACGCTTTTAATGGCAACTACCCATTTGTTACACCGAAAAAAAGAAAAGGCTGATTCGGCAATTTTAATATTTCTGTAAAAGTTTACAAAGGAAGCACTAAAGGAAAACCATAAAATCAAAAAAGGGACGCAGTCGCGTCCCTTTTCTCATATAAAGCTCATTATCAATTATTGCTGTCCGCTAAAACAAAAAAGTCGGCGGAAATCCATCCGCGATGCCAGTAGATAGGCGTTGTGGATGTTTTTTCATAAAAGTAAGCCCCCCTAGTATTTTGTAACACTTAAAAGTTCAATATAGGGTAGAGATGTTTCAGTTTGATTCGGGCATCGACAGTCTTAAACTGCCAATTGACGCTCTTTTGAGTGGCGTTCCTCTCGGCATTCCAAGAAGCAATCTCTTCATTCAACT
>NZ_JBADWU010000014.1:0-30326 GCF_056203535.1 Candidatus Limimorpha sp.
ACTCTAAACACAGAAAAAGCCG
The DNA here is from genome assembly GCF_056203535.1 of Candidatus Limimorpha sp. Taxonomy (NCBI): domain Bacteria; kingdom Pseudomonadati; phylum Bacteroidota; class Bacteroidia; order Bacteroidales; genus Candidatus Limimorpha; species Candidatus Limimorpha sp. The sequence goes on from NZ_JBADWU010000014.1 coordinate 23, forward strand.
ACTTGACAGGGACATTATAAGGCTCCGTGACAAACTTGAACGCCTCGAAAGCGAACAGACACGAGCAATTTGCAAAATAATGGAAAACAGCCTGTTATAATCTTGTTATATAGAAGAAGGCAAAAGTAAGTAAAAATGATATTTTTGGAAAATATTGATTTTTAATAAGTTACACTTTTGTTATAAGGAAGCAGAAAGTGACAAAAACAGATAGTTTGGTAGGCCACTGAAATTTCAGCGGACACCAAAAATTTTCAGTACACACCAAATTCCACGAGGAGGAAGATGACGAAATAGGAGACCAGACTGACACCAAACAGCCACAAGCTGAATTTCAGTTTTCTCAGCATGGCGCGACAGCCCCAGGTTTCCACACCTTGCCCTTGGGCATGGCGGCGAAAGGCGAGGGCACACCAGGTTATCTCGGCACACCACAGCGAGGCAAAGACGCAAGCCACGAAAAACAAGATGTCCTTAATGCACCAGCTGATGACTATGAAACCGCCCCAGCACAGCAGCATGGCTGCTGCCAAACTGATGTAGCTGAGGCGGATCAGTTTTACCTTAAATGGATTCATTCCTTCACCCACTTGCCGCTCTCAACGTCCTTTCCTGCGCTGATGACTTTCCACACATACGTTCCCGCTGCCCAGTCCGTGGCATCCAGTACGGTTTCCGTTTCCGTGACAGGCTGCTGCGCCACAAGGCGGCCATTCATATCGTAAACCTCCACGGCGGCATTCTCAACCGCCGTGCGGATGTGCATTTCGCTGCCGCCCGGGTTCGGGTAGGCGATGGCTACGGCGAAACCTGCGGCGTGGGCTTCGTCAACGCTTACAAATGTTTCATTCTTAATTCGGTAAATGCAATTTTCTTGTTCATTCGTCCTTCTGTTATAGCCATCACAGCAAATCCAGCAGCCATCAGGATAAGCGCACACACTATGGGGAGCCAAACCACGCTCATTGTCTTGATAATAGATTTCGCCATATCGGTTCAAGTCCTCATCAAAATGAGCCACGTACACCCCCCATGAAGCATTAAAACCCATCCAACCGCACATGTAAACGCTACCATCACCGCCATAATCAATAGCCTTACGCAAGGCTCGCTCGTCCGAACTCGGCGTTGCTGGTCCCCAACAGAAAGCCAATTGGTTGAATTCTTCATCAAACACAGTCATGAAAAGATCTTTTTCGATGGCCGGATTTTGCCCGAAAGCGGGGTATGAGAAGTTGCTAATGCCATAAGTTCTGTTGTTAAATGGATTAAGTGATGCATACATGTAGCCACAGAACAATTTCGGATAGGAAAGATTATTGATGCAATCCTTGTAATACACCTGGTTAAGATTGCCATCCAACACTATGCCGGATTCATCGTAACGCACTTCGCTACGCGCAATGAGGCAACAGCCCAACGAGTCGGGAGACGAAAACATGGGATAGGCATCCTGAAACGGCAATGACTCAAAAAGTTTCTCAGCCATCAAATCTCCATTATCCGAAAACTTCAGGATTCTGATGCCTTGGCTTTCGTTGGGGAAAAACAAATTGTCGACAGAATAGGAAAAAATCACGCTGCCATCCTTGCAAAATACTGTCATGGGTTCATACCACCCATCGTAAGGACGCACATCGAGACCTGTCCATTTGAATTTTCTAGATTCGATTTCCAAATCATCGGTGACGGAAACAGAATAAAGCGATGCGGTGCCGTTTTGCCGTGTAAGATAGACGAATCCCGTTTTGCCGTCAACAGTTGCGGACATCTCACTTTCCCAATTGAAATCCTCAGTCGTTTCCCCTTCTGCAAACCAACAAACCGAACCTGAAACATTCCCATTTTCGTCAAATTTGAGAATATAATGGTTCTGATAAGGCAAGTTTACAGTCGATGCCTTTGCCAGAAAGCCATCTGATGTTCTATACATGTGCCAGACCGTCAACGTATCACTGACGAAGGCATCTGTTAATTCTTGGGCAAAGCTTCTTGAGAAAGGCAGAAGCGCAAAGACTGCGAGAAGGCCTATGATGTTTCTTTTCATATTGATGATGTTTTGTTGTTGTTAATTCGGACATTCGTGTACCATAATCTGCCCGCAAAGGTAAAAAAACTTTTTTTGAGAATTTTTTCTGCGAATTTTATTTTGTGAACAAATGGTTCTCATTCAGCTACTGTAAACTCACCATAATACTCATCTCCATTGGGAAGCGTGAAGGTGACCATGAAATTCATTCCTTCACCCATTTCCCGCTTTCCACAATTCGCTTTCCGCTCAAAACCTTCCACACATACGTTCCCGCTGCCCAGTCCGTGGCATCCAGTACGGTTTCCGTTTCCGTGACAGGCTGTTGCGCCACAAGGCGGCCATTCATGTCGTAAACCTCTACCCGCGCATCCTGCAAAGCCGTGCGGATGTGCATCTCGTTGCCGCCGGGGTTCGGGTAGGCGATGGCAAGTGAAAGGCCGTTGGCGTGGGCTTCGTCGATGCCCAGGAAGGCTTCGGCGGGGAACTTCACCACCGATTCATACATGATGTTAGGCATGTTCATGTCATAGCCATAAAGCTCCACCAGCACGCCACCATCTTCCGTTGCCGTGATGCTACAGGCCTCACTGTGCATCAGGTCTCCAGGCAAGTCGTAATACACTTCATCCATGACTTCAAATTCCGGTGTAAGGTGGTCTATCATGATCCACGAGTCACGATTTCCAGCAGGCCCTACGTTCAGGCTGTAGACATAAAAGAGAGAATGGTCGTTGGCGATGGCTACGCCTTTGCTCAGGGTCGCCATATCAAAGTGCTTTGTCTTTCGCTCGGCATAGCGTTTGATGGGCACAACGGCAGGTGACTCGCTGTTATCGTCGAACTCGTACAGGACACTGACATAATAGTTGCCCACCCCTACCTCAACTTCATCGGCCTCACAAGTCATGTAGGTCGTGCCATGGGGACTGCGCACCACATTCACGTCTCCAAAATACCATCGCCCCCCTTGAATGTTTGGCAAGCCCGCCGCCTGGAGATACCTGCGTGTGCGCACCACATTGAAATCACGGTCGAAATAGACCACATTACGGTCCTCCTGGTTGACAACTGTGCCTTCAAGACCGTAATGGATGTAGCCGCTGTCAGCCTCCACCAGATGGTAGAACCTATAGAAGGCTCTTAGGTCGCTGCCAGAATAGGTGCTCTCGTAGCCTGCCCTCTTCAGCACATTGCCCTCAAAGTCAATCTTGAAGAAGATGGTGCTGTCCTTCGCTGCGGGATGTGGCACTTTGCTTCCGGCCTTTGTGTAAGCTCCAACAAGATACCCTTCGCTATCAACTATGGCCGAAAACGGGGCAATATGCCCGCAGCACGGGGCGTTTAGGGTGTCGTATTCAACGGTGTCGATGGGAATGTTCCACTCATAGCTCTCGGCTATCGAAAGGTCGTCGTTCAGTTTGTAGAGGCCGAGAATGGAATGGTCGATGGGTGGGCTGAAATTCCTGTAGTAGTTCGGTGAGCACGTGTCGTGATCGGGATTGAATGCATTGAGAAGAAAAGCTTCGCCCTGCCGGTTTTTCAGGACATACGGATTGCGGCTCGTGTAGCCGTCCTTATGGTAGGTGGCCTGGCACAGCTCCGTGCCATCGGAATCCAGCGCAAGGATGTGGGCATCGTAAGCATTCCTCAACGCAAACACTTGACCGCAGTCATTCCTCTTTATGGAGATGCCTCTTACCAAAATCCTCCCATCCGGAAATTCGTGTGCCTCCATGTATTGTTTCACTACCGAATCCGACACCTTGTCATACTCGTAGGTGTAAGCCCATTGCTGTGGCGCGCGCGGCAGGTCCGAGGACGTTTTTTGGCTGTCGTCCTGAGCAAAAGCCTTGGCCCCGAAGAGAAGGGCCAAGGCAAGTAAAAGGTTTAGTTTTTTCATCGTCATTATTCTTTCATTATCATTGTGATTTCTGTTTCTGACATTTTTCGCACCATTCCTCTGAACTTCGTGAAGTGCGTTAGCCAAAATCCAAAGTGAACAGTGCGGCAAAGATAGTGCTATTTTATTATGATTTCCAATAAAATACAAAGAATGATTCATTCTGAATTTAATAATGTTAAAATGATGTGTTTGTTAATCCGTTACCGTAAATTCACCATAATACTCGTCTCCATTAGGGAGCGTGAAGGTGATAATGTAATTCATTCCTCATTCCTTCACCACCTTGTCCGAATAGACCTTTCCGCCTTCAAGGGTGATTTTCGCAACATACTGCCCCGCCGGAAGGTCTGCCACATTCATTTCCGCCGTGCGCGAACTTGCCACGCAGCGGCCTGAAACATCGTACAATTCAATGCTTTCGGGCTTAACATCGGGCGAGAATTGGATGGAAAGCCTGTCTTTCACCGGGTTCGGATAGATGAGGTATGGACGCACCGATTCCGCAGCCTCACCAATTCCCGTTCCTTCGTCGGTGAAGGTGACAACCCAAAACCTCTGCCTTGGATACTCGAAGTCGGATTCTGTACCGCACAGCGCCACTCCGCCGTCTTCAAGCGCACACATATCCATACAGACTTGAAAGGTTGTGGGAGTGTACGGCTCCAAACACCAGCGCTCCCATTCCAGCGTCAAGTCCGATCCTATCTTGAAGACATGCATAGGATTGTTCACTTCAGACCTGAATGCCACCATGTAGAAGCCGCCGTCTTTGGCCATGACGAACGGATCGAACCCCGAGTGGTACGAACCTTCCAGTTGCGGACTTTTGAACAGGTATCTGCGTAGCACCTGATCCAGTCCCTGCACTTCCGCCAGCTCAAGGCAGTGATACCAGCTTCCGGAATAGCCCCCGAAATAATCTCCACGGAAGAAGAGCATTCGCCTGTCCCCATAACCGCGCAAACACGGAGCATCGATTTCATCCACATAGAGTCCGTCGTATAGCGACATTTCTTTGGATGCGACCAGATTGAAAAGGGAATCGTACACGGTAATGACATGGATGGTCTCGGGATAATCGAGCCCCGTGGTATAGACGACCGAATACTCTTTACTCTCCTCATCGTACATGTTAAGTGCGGTTCTGTCGACATAGCAATGTTCGGAATACAGGTCGAACTTGGCCTGTGTTCTGACGGTTCCATCGAGGTCGATCCTAGCCAGATTGCCCTTATTGTCGTCCGACTTCCAGTACATGACAATGTCGCCAGCGGTGTCAAGGATGATTTTCGCATAAAGTCCGTCCCCGTCCGAGTAGACAACGTCCACGGCATCGACGATGGAGAGGTAGTCGTCAAGTTTCAGCAGGCGGAAGATAGAGCTGCCGCCTTCGTTGCTATAGGTGTAGCCGAAAAGGTAAGACGTGTCGTCATCGGGATTGGGATCCCTCTCGAGAAGGTAGCTCTTGCATTCCCGTAAGCCGAGTGCGAGCGAGTCTATAAGAGCGCCGTCACGCGTAAAGCGGTAGAGGATGTGGTCTTTCATGTTGCCGTCGGCCTCGTACTTGTCTACCGACAGCAGCAGGTTCCCGTCCATGGTCTCGATGATGCACCATCCACCATGCGGAGCGTCCGTCCCGTGTGCAAACTCGGTGCAGTTCTGGGCTGATGCCAAGTAGAAGCACAACGAAAAGACTGTGGTAAGCAGGAATAGTCTTGTCTTCATTTTGTTAAAAGTGTTATTTCGTTAATAATACGATTAATACAATATACGGATAAAAAGACGAAGCCGTAAACTTGGGAACCATTTACGGCTAAAATAGGAAACAATCAGTCTACTGATGGCTCTGAAGTTGAACCTTGCAAGACACCGTATCTCACAGTCATTGAATGCCAATGAGGCGCTTGGTCTTTGTTAGCCTGGCCATAGTTCCATTCAACCTCTATACTGGCAAGGCAGCATCCCATTGGCCAGTAGTCTTCCACGATTCCTGCATAGGAGTCAAGATAATAGCGCATGTTACACAAAGGAATCGCGTCATTGTCGTATCCACCATTTTGATAATAGAGACGCGAATACATGTCGCTTGGAGAAGGTGTCACATAGTCGAACAGATCCATAGGCATCCATTTTCTGGTGGTGTGTAGCGTGTAATAGAGTCTGCCAGTTGAATAATCAACGGAGTGGAACACCTGAAGGTTGAGGATGCGGTTCAGTTCGCTAACAGCGGTAGTGTTGCCATGATAAACGATGGTGGAATCAAGGTATTGATTGCAGTCTATTCCGCTGTTAAAGTAAAAGCCTCCGAATGCCTTAGCACCGTTTCCATAGGAAAGCGTGATGTGTGTCTCTACCGTTCCGTCAGGATTGATAGTACAGATGATGATGCGGAGATTCTTCTCCTGCAGGTCGTGGCTATGGTAGTAGTTTCGTATTTCATTGAAAATCTGCTTGTAGGCATCATTGAGGTCGGCAAGCGACACCATACCATTGCTGATGTTCACATCCGTGTAAATGTCGTCGAACATGATGTCGTCGAACTGTTCAACGACATTGCCAAAGTCGTAGTTCGACAGGTTGGTCAGGAACCAGTTGGCATCCTCGATCGTCATCATTTCATCTCCTTTGCTGTCACCCATGAGTTGCTGCTTGAACTGCTCAAGGTAGGCGTTCATGTCGTCAATCTGCTCAGGATGAGTGATGCTGGCGCATTGAATGTTATTGGCTTCGGGAGCTGTTGTCTCGTTATCTTTCTTGCATGATGCAAAGATTGTCAGTCCCATCAGTACAATGGCGGCTAAAAGTGTTGTGTGTTTGTATTTCATCTTATTGAAGTTTAAATTGTTAGTTTTCATTGGCAATGTTTCCCCATTGCCTGATTTTCTTATTACACATGACATTCCGTTATGAAAGGAATGTTTATCTTTGCAGCCTTTCGGCTGCCTTTAACGATACGCACAAGGCGTTAGTGAGGACGTCGTTACAACTTGAGGAGCTTTTGCGGAAGAAACAGTTGCCACACCATTGTTCCGCAAGCACCTTTACCTTTCGGTTCGGTTGCTAAATGAACTTGTTTTTCCAACTCATGGCTCTCTGATTTTATAAGGTTAATCACTCCACTTCGAATTCCCCTTCGTAGACCGTTCCGTCGGCAAGCGTGAAGGTGACAATGAAATGCCCAGCGTGAGGAATTCGGCATCCCACTCCGTTAGGCGTGCAAAGGATGGCTTGGTCGAACACCCTGCTGCCTCCGGCAGTGCTGATGCTGACTCTCACGCTTCCCAAATCTTCAAGGAAGGTTGCTGTGAACATGTCTCCATTAATGGAAGCATGAATGGGCGGCTCTTCAGGAGATTTGTCTTCGCCAGTTTGACAACTTGCTTGTTGGTTCAAACTAATATTGAAAGCAAACGTTGAACCTACACCGAAAAGCAAGCAAATGATAAGAAGTAATTTTTTGTACATGACTTTTGTGTTTTAAAAGTTTAACGCAGCAAAAATATGTTACAAAAAAATCACGACAATGAAAATCATCATCGGGATTTATTAGGATTTTTTGATAAAGTTTTGATAATGTGTTGGTTGTGTCGATTTGATTTTGGTTTATAGATTCCCTCTCGCAAGCTCGAGGGAATGGAGTATTAGGTGATATTAAATAAGCGGCGGCGGTTGAAGTTCACCTTTAGGAAAAGACAAGTCGCCGCCGCCATCCTGACACCCCCCTAACAATCCATTCCCGTCGCCAGACGGGAATCTTGTAAAAAATTCTATTGCTGTCCGCTAAAAATGGAGACAAAGCCTGTAATCGGACAAACTTCAATGAATTACGATGTCTTGTCAAAAATGGGGCTTACTTTTCAACTACTTTATTATCATCGTAATCCCAAGAAAATGCACTGAAGATGAAGTGTTGAAAAATAGTCCGGGGTGGGCGCGCGGGCCACGGGCAAGATGCGGGGCAGCGCCCGCCAAAGAGACGAACTAAAGGCTTGACCTTCACGAAATTGCGTTTATGACATATTTCCTGAAGGTCAAGTCTTTAGGGCGGCTGTGTGTTGGACCGATAATCTTGCCCTTGATTCTTTGGTTACTTTCTGATCAAGCAGAAAGTGACAAAAAATAGAAAAATAGATAGTTTGGCTGTTCGCTAAACTTTTAGCGGACACCAATAAAAAAATTCATCGTAAAATAAATGTATGATTTTGTTGAAATGGTATAATAGCCAGCAGCCAATCCGCTACTTTTCCACCTCGGTTTTCGACAGTAGGAAGACGGCAATCTTTTCGTCGGTGCCGAAAATGCGTTTCAGCTTGTCGGCGCGTTCCCACACCGAAGGATAGGATTTCTGCATCAGGGCGGCTATCTGCACCTCGTTCAAGCCCAAGAGGTAGAGACGGCAATAGTTCAAGTCGTCGTTGGTCAGTTTCGGATAGGCTTTCTTCAGGCTTTCGGCAAACGTGCCGTAATGCCTCTCGACGGCCATGCGCAGCTGCTCCTGCTGCTGACGGGTCAAGGCGATGGCGGAATAAATCTTCATGTCGACGGTCGACTTGATGTTTTCCGAAGCAACCGCATCCAAAATCTGTCGGCAGACAGGCTCGTTGGCAAAGGAAGGCATGTCGGCCGACTGCTGCTCAAGGCGCATTTTCAGCAGGCTGTTCTCGCGGTTCTTCTCATCAATGATGTCGTCTTTTTCCTTCAGCATCTCGTTGGCGCGGCGCATCCGCCCCGACATTTTCGACTGTTCCCACTCCACCTTTTGCTTCTCCTCGCGCAAGGTGTCGTTCTCTTGCTGCATTATTTCGGCATGTCGCCGTCCGCGCCTTACAAAATAGATGGCTAACAAACCCAACAGCACCAACAGGACACCGATGCCAAGCATCACACGACTAATGCTTTTTCTGCGCCATGCCGAATGACGGCTGTCCTGTTGCTGCAAGCGGTAGGCATTGTAAAGGTTGACGATTTCAGTCTTATCCGAGGCTTTGTCTAAGAATTTCTCAAGGCCTTCGTTATATGGCTGCGCATAGATGGCTGCTTGTTCCATATCGCCTAAGGCTTCGTAGGTCTCTTTCAGCAATTGTGCCGAAGACAATTGGGTGGAAAACTGATTCCTATTTATGCTCTGTTTCAGATAAAAGATTGCTGAATCGTATTGCTGTTCCCTGAAAAACAATTGACCTAACACATAGCAGCTTGTCAGAGAATCATCTCGAGTGACTGACAAATTCATGGCTTGCCGAGCCACCATGAAAGCCGAATCCGTCATTTCCATATTATAATAGAGCGATGCCGATTCTTTCAAAATGTATTGATAATTGTTCATTTGTTCTTTTTCAGAAAATTCTCGAGCCTTGTTCATATAAAACAAAGCACTATCGTTTTGTGAAATAGAGCTATAACAATTCCCAATCTTTTTATACGCTTTTAAAACTCTTTCATTTTCCCCAATTTTAAGATAATAGTACAACATTTTTTTACTTGTCTCAATAGCAGCCGCATACCCTTCGTTGAAGAAAAACAATTCGGAAAGTCTGGAATTAATCAGTCCCATAAACCGAATCATATTCCTGTCCATTTCGTCATCAGTAAAATGGTTTTCCATCACTTGCAAGGCTTTCAGGTAGGCTTGGCAGGCGGGCACAATGCTGTCCTGCTCGTACCAGCCCACGCCGTCCATGTAGTGGGCGCGAGCCTGTAGGTAGGCAAGCGGCGCATCGAATGGGTGGCGGTCGGCAAGGCTGTCGTAGTAGGCAGTGGCGGCAAGTAGTTCGGTGCGGTTGTTTTGGGTGTAGTCGTTCTTGTAGAGCAATTCGGCGAGCATGAGGTGGAAACGGCTGCGCTCCCAAGGGTTCAGCACCGAGTCGCCCATAGCATCGTTGAAAGCCAGCAGTGCTGTAAGGGCGCTGTCGGGCTGCTGCTGTAGCAAAGTGTCGACGGCATCCAAGGCGGCGCGGTGGGGCGTGTCGTTCAGCACGGGCGAAACGGTTTTCAGTCTGCCGCAACAGCAGAGCAGGAAAAGGGACGCTATGAAAAACAGCCTACGCATATTGGCTGCAAACTTACATAAAAAAGCGGTTTTTTTGCTTTTTGGAAAAGGAAAAAAGCGAAAATACCTTGAAAGAATCAAGGAAATGTGTTTTTATTCGATTTTTATTTTGCTAACTTACAACAAGTTATAAAAAAAATAAAAAATAATGGATAAAAATCATTGCGGGTAATGAAAAAACATATACTTTTGCAACCGCAAACAAAAGGAAATACGTTCTTTGTAACACTAAATGCCTCCTTAGCTCAGTTGGTTAGAGCATCTGACTGTTAATCAGGGGGTCTCAGGTTCAAGTCCTGAAGGGGGCGCCCTTTCGTGAGAAAGTCAGAGATTACAAAGTGTAATTTTTTATGTTTCATGTTATTAATTTTTTAGCCAGATAATTGCCCCAACAGTTATCTGGTTTTTTTATTTTGTCCCGCGCTGCATGGCTTCCATATTCAGCACGGCCTTAACACGTGGCAATGTGATGATGTTTCGGAACGGATACAGCAGATTTACAGCGATTTTCATCCACCACTGGTAATGGATTTCAAGGCGGCAGTAGGCTTTTCGGAAATTGAAGTTCTGTATCAGATAATCCTGAATGCCGGAATGTTCGGTGATGGTGCGTGAACCGTCAGTGACATATCGGAAAAGCTTCTTGCCGAGGTAATGTTCGTTCATGGCGTAGAAAAGGCCGTAGTAGGTGTAGAAAGAATTGGCATGATATTTTGGCAAGATGCAAGTGATTTTGTAATCGCAAGCATTATCGGAAACATAGTTGATGGCGAAACCCGCAAAATCGTGCGTTTCTTTTGTGAAAATAGCCCAATATTCGCAATTTTCCTGTTCCAAATAATAGAAGAAATCATCCATGAAATCCTGCTTGTTTTTCTCCTGGTGCAAAGTCAACGAATTATCGTAATGATTGACAAAACCATTGTCATACAGCACTTTCTTATCAACCAATTGAAAATCGAACAGACTCAGCGCATTCTTAATTTTCAGTCTTTTCTTTGAAGGCAGTTCTTCCAAAGCCAAGAAATCATCTTTTACCAAATACCAAAAACTGCTGGGTTCCTTTTGGTCAAAAGCGTAGGTGTTTCGCACAAGCAAGCCGCCGTTTTTCAACAAATCGCGCCATTGCTTTTCCTCAAGTTTCGTTTCTTTGTGCGGGACATCTTCAAAACGCCATGCATTCCGATATAGATAATAGCCATTCATCACAAGCGTTTTTTGACGGAATTGAAAGCATAGCCTAAAAAGCAATCCAATGACTTGAAAAAAGACAGTTTTTCCTGCTGACGATACACCCTCCAAACATCTTTTGCAGCCTTCAACTTGTTGCTTGACGCTGAAGAATTCCTGACTCTATACAACAATATGATTTCATTTATCGGGTAAGCATCGTATCCTTTTTTCAGCAAATGACACCATAATGCCATATCATCGCTGGTTTCGTTGAGCGGCATGACGAGGCTTCCCGTCTTTTCTGTATCAATCATCACTGTTCCGGAACCTATGATAGTGTTATGCAGGTATTTATTATAGTTCATGACACCAGCATGACGGATGACTTTTCTCTTTTTCGTTCCATCCTCGTTGAGCAGCTCGTAATTACCGTAGCAAAAGGCCAAATTATTATCGAGCATGAATTGAACCTGATGTTCAAGTTTAGTAGGAACCCACAAGTCATCATTATCCAGAAAAGCGACAAAACGACCGTTTGCTTTTGAAAGGGAATGGTTTCTTGTTTGTGCTATACCTTGATGTATTCCAGGCAGATACAACTTTATGCGGTTGTCTTTTTCACAATAATTCCGCACAATTTCAGGTGTACTGTCGGATGAATTATCGTCGGTGACCACAAGCTCCCAGTTTTGATAGGTTTGCGCCAACACTGAGTCTATGCTTTCGGCAACAAACTGCTCAGCATTGTAGCAAGGCATGATGATTGATATGAGTGGTATATTTTCCATTTTCAACTGGCAAAAATAAACAAAAAGGTGGCTTTTGACCACCTTTAATTATTCTTGAAATGAAAAACCTTATTTCAGTCCTTCAATCCAAACCTTGATTTGCTGCTCATCGTGCAGGCGGCACACCAAAAGCGAATGGTCGCGATAGGCCACGAGATAGTCTTCCAAGCCTTCCACGACGGCTTCGGTGCCATCTTCTATGTTGATGATTGTGTTTTTGTTATCAATGGACACCACTTTGCCACGCAAGGCGTTGTTGTCGGCATCTTTTTGGGCGTGTGTGAACAGTGAACCCCAAGTGCCAATGTCGCTCCAGCCGAAATCAGCGGGAATGGTGTAGGTGTCAGGCGATTTTTCCATAATGCCGTAGTCAATGCTGATATTCTGGCAGTCGAGGAAGCGCTGGTTGATGAAAGATTGTTCTTCGGCGGTGCCAAACTTGTCTTTGCCTTCGTCAAACAGTTTCACCATATCGGGCAAATTGGTTCTGAAAGCATTCATTATGCCATCGAGAGTCCACAAGAAGATGCCGGAATTCCAGAAATAATTGCCTTCGGCGACAAATTTCAGGGCTGTCTCGTAATTCGGTTTTTCCTTGAACATTTCCACTTTCACGACTTCGGGCAATTCATTTTGCTTCGGAACCTGAATGTAGCCGTAACCCGTTTCAGGACGGCTCGGCTTGATGCCGATGGTCATCAAGGCATTGTCTTGTTTTTTCAGAAAATCGAAACCTAAGCAGATAATGCGTTGAAATTCTGTTTCATTTGTAACCAAATGGTCAGCGGGAGTCACCACGATGTTGGCATCCTTGCAACGGCTTTGGATCCGATAGCAAGCGTAAGCGATGCAAGGTGCCGTATTGCGTCGGGCAGGTTCGCAAAGCACTTGATCGGGTTTCAGTTCGGGAAGATGTTCCAAAACGAGGTTCTTGTAAGCCGCATTCGTGACCACGAGAAAGTTTTCATCGGGAATCAATGGGCTGAAACGCTCGTAAGTGCTACGGATAAAACTTTTTCCCGTGCCTAAAATATCAAGAAACTGTTTCGGATAATTATCTTTACTCAAAGGCCAGAAACGGCTCCCAATGCCGCCAGCCATAATAATGCAGTAGTTATTCATGTTTGTCTAATCTTTCAAAAATACTGTTGTTGCTAATAAATTCAGGCACAATAACCTTCATTTGCGCCACAATCTTGAATGGGTCGGAGGTGACCAGTTGCTCGTGCAAAACGCCAATCATACCATCGACATCCTTTTCTTCGTATTCGCGGACTTTGGCACGCATGATTTTCTTGTTTTCCGTCGGGATGGTGTTTTCCTTGGTTGCAAGCAATTCTTCATAAAGCTTTTCGCCTGGGCGCAGACCTATTTCCTTGATTTCAAGTTTCGGTTTGTGAGCCAACTGGCGCATCTTGTCGGCCAAATCCCAAATCTTGACAGGCTTGCCCATGTCGAAAACGAAAATGTCGTCGTCTTCGCCAATGGAACCGGCTTCCAACACAAGGCTGCAAGCCTCCGGGATGGTCATAAAGTAACGGATGATACGTTTGTCTGTGACGGTAAGCGGCCCGCCTTGCTCGATCTGTTTCTTGAACAAAGGCACGACAGAACCGTTTGAGCCAAGCACGTTACCGAAACGCGTGGTGACGAACTTCGTGTTGCTGTTGCGGCTTTGCGTGTAGATTTCGGCAATGCGTTTGGTGGTGCCCATAACGTTAGTCGGGTTCACGGCCTTGTCGGTTGAAATCATTACGAATTTTTCAGCTTCGTATTTCATAGCCAAATCGGCGATGTTCTTTGTGCCAAAAACGTTGACAAACACGGCTTCATACGGATTTTCCTCCATGAAAGGAACGTGCTTGTAGGCAGCTGCGTGATAGACGATTTGCGGCTTGTATGTACTGAAAACCTCTTCCATTCGGCGTTGGTCTTTCACATTGGCAATGATGAAGACCATTTTGTCGATTAAAAGTTTCAAATCAGGAGTGTTTTTCAGTTCGAACTGGAAATCGTACATAGGCGATTCGGCCTGGTCGACCATGACCAAGAGTTTCGGATTATAATGCAAGACCTGACGGCAAATCTCACTGCCAATGCTTCCGGCTGCACCTGTGATCAGGATCACTTTTCCATCGATTTCGCGTTTTACATTAATATTATCCAACTTGATAGGTTCGCGCCCAAGCAGGTCATCAATCTTGATGTCTTCGAGCTCATCAATCTTGATGTCTTTGGTTTGATCAGTGAGAACTGAACCGTTGTACCAACTTGAGAATGAAGGCAAAATCTTAACTTCTAAACCAACAGACATGGCTTTTTCGATGATTTTTTTCCTTCTTTCGGCTGTTAGACTTGGAATGGCAATAATTAATGTGTTGATGTGGTTGCTTCTCAGAAAATCGCTTTTGAAAGCCTTGTTAGGATGTATAATACTGATTGTGTTTATTTTCGTCTTTGTTCTTTGTGTGTTGTCATCAACAAAAGCGAAAATGTTGTATTTCGATTGTTGGTCTTGACTGATGGTACGGTATAATAACAAGCCACCTTCGCCTGCGCCATAAACCAAAATATTGCTTTTTTCCTTGCCACTTAGCTTGTAAAATTCGTTATAGATGCGTCGAATGAATAAACGGCTGATAATCATCAGTACAAGTGTAATCAGGTAATGGTATACGATAATGAAATATCTTGGGAAAACCTGTTGGCAAAGCGAAGGATTGATTTGTGTAATGATGAGTTTGCCGAGTACCAAAGCACTTAAAGCAAAAGTGTTGGAAACAATTATTTTTCGGATGTCCTTAAAACCAGTATATCGGACAAGTCCTTCGTATGTTCTGAATATAAAGAACATTATAAGATATACGACAGGCACGATTATGATTCTGTTCCAGTCGTAGCTCCAATATGGTTGCTTTATGTCGTTAAAATACATCAGAACCATAGCCATTAAGTAAGAGGCTATGACAATAACCATGTCAAAAACCAGAATCCAAGCTCTTGGCAATGAACCATTTGACTGCTTTCCGAAAATGAAATCACAGAATTTAATTACTAACTTCCTCATCAGACTATAGAATTATTAGGATTGCGACAAAGATATGATAATATCACATTACTTTTTCAAAAAACGTGAATTATTTTAACCATTTCAGCAAAATTTCAACTGGATGCACAGCACGGATACCAGTCCCATCAAGGATTTGCTGGCGACATGAAGTGCCTGGTGCAGCAATAATTACAGGCCTTTCCAAACTTTGTTTTTCCATGGCTTTCCTCACCGTCGGGAAAAGAATCATTTCGCCGATGGCGATGGAAGTCTTGTAGTGTTCCTTTTCGTAACCGAAAGCGCCAGCCATGCCGCAGCAACTGCTCGGAATGACATGAACCGTTGCGCCCGAAAGCAATTGCAAGGCTTTGGCGGTCTTATCGATGCCGACCAACGACTTCTGGTGACAATGTCCATGCAGCCATATTTCAACGGCATCCGGTTTGAAATCGTCAGCGGAAATGCGACCGGCGGCCACTTCGCGCATGATGAACTCATCGAAAAGCAAGGCGTTTCTGCCCAACCTTTGGGCTACGCTGCGCATTTCGGACGGCACCAAATCGGGATATTCGTCGCGGAAAGAAAGGATGCACGAAGGTTCGATGCCGACCAATGGTGTCATGGCTGAAACTTTGTCTTTCAGCAAATTGACATTTTTGATGGCGAATTTCTTTGCCAGTTTTAGGCAGCCTTTCGAAATGGCAGCGCGACCGCTTTCAACATGTTTCGGTATCTCGACTTCGTAACCTAATTTCATTAATAACCTAGCAAAAGTGAGACCGATTTCCGCTTCCTGGTAATTGGTGAATTCATCGGCAAATAGATAAATCTTGCCTTTTGGGGAGACGTTGCACGCAACGTCTCTACCGAAATATTTCGATTTCAATTGTTCCAGTTTTACAGCCTCGTGCATGGTCATCCGGCTCAATGTAGGGATGTTTCTTTCTGTCGTGAAACTGATGATTCTCTTGATGATGTTGGATGAGAATTTCCACGAAGCGAAGAAATTGTAGACAGGCCACACCAAATGTCCGAATTTTTCGACCCAGGCCATTCTTGCCACGGCAAAAGAGCGCAGAGGCGTTCCGTTGGCATCGTATTTCTGTTGCAAGATTTCGGAACGGATACGCGTCATGTCGACATTCGACGGACATTCGCTGCGGCAGCCTTTGCAAGCCAGGCAAGAGTTGAGCACTTCGGCCAATTCAGGCGATTTCAGCAGTTTTTCGTCGCCTCGGGTGAGCATCTCGCGCAGCACATTGGCTCTTGCCCTGGTGGCGTTGGTTTCGTCGTGCGTGACTTTGAAAGCAGGACACAATGTGCCGCCAATCAGGTTGCTTTTGCGGCAGTCGCCGGCACCATTGCACTGCTCGATGGAACACATCAGGGCGTGGAGTTGGGTTTTGGCTCCCGTGGCGCCTTTGATTTTGCACTCATCGAAAGCGGCTTTCCAATTGTAATAGGTCTTGTCGGTCCCAATAAGTTTTTCGATGGCATACGACTGGTTGATTTCGAAGCGCAAATGACTGTCCATCGGCTCCGTATCGGTGATTTTGTGCAGGTTGAAAAGACCATTAGGGTCCCAGCAATGCTTCACTTCACGCATCAACTGGTAGACTTTTTCGCCATACATCAATGGAATGAACTCGCCTCTCAATCTGCCGTCGCCGTGTTCACCGCTGAGGCTTCCCTTGTATTTCGTGACCAAAATGGCCGTCTCTTCCGCCACCTGTCGGAAAAGTTTCCTTTCGTCGGCATCCTTGATGTTGATGATGGGCCGCAGATGCAATTCACCCGTACCGATGTGAGCGTGATAGACACATTCCAAGCCCAAGCGTTTCAGCATTTCGCCGAAATCCTTCATATAATCGGGCAGAAACTCCGGAATGACGGCCGTATCTTCGATGACGCCTATCGGCTTTGCATCGCCTTTCATGCCGTTGAGCAAGCCCAAACCTGCTTTTCTGAGGCTCCAGGCCTTGGAAGTTTCGCTGCCGTAAACGCGGCTGCAAGCATAACACAAATCGCTTAAAGCTTGTTCCAAATCGGTTGCCACGGCATCGACTTCAGCGCGTGTGTCGGCTTTCAGTTCCACCATCAGGATGGCGGCTGGTTCGCCTTGCACGAAGAAACGGTTTTTCTGCTGCTCGACATTATCCTTGCTGAGTTCCAATATGTTATGGTCCATCAATTCGACGGCAACAGGATGGAATTTCAATGCCACAAGATTGGCAAGGAAACTCTTCTCCAAGGTGTCGCAATGTGCGCAAACCACCAAACATTCCTTTGGCGGCAAAGGGTTGAGGTGCAATTTTATTTCGGTGATGAACGCCAAAGTGCCTTCGCTGCCAGCCAATAACTTGCAAAGATTTATGGTGCGTTCAGGCCAAAGTTTCGTTTCATTGTGAAGGTCTTCTATGACCTCGTCGATGGCATAGCCGCAGCTTCTTCTCCGCAAACGTTTGTCGGGATAATTATCCTCAATCAGTTTGACGGTTTCCTTGTCTAAGGCAAAATTGATAAGCTGGGCATAGATGCGCTGGATCAATGAATTGCTTTCGTTTTTCCAAAATACCTTGCCAAATCTTGCCTCCAAATCGGCAATGGAGTAGTCTTTGAAAACCTCTTTGCTGCCATCGGCAAGCAGGCCTTTCGCTTCCAAAACATGGTGGCGCGTGCTGCCATAAACCAAGGAATGGCTGCCGCAGGAATTGTTTCCGAACATACCGCCAATGCAGCAGCGGTCGCTGGTCGAGGTTTCGGGACTGAAAAACAGGCCGTGAGGCTTCAAAGCCAGATTAAGTTCATCGAGCACAACGCCAGGCTGCACCTTTGCCCAACCTTCCTTATCGTTGATTTCAAGAATGTGATTCCAATTCTTACTGATGTCGACAACCAAACCGCTGCCGACCACTTGTCCGGCAATGGAAGTTCCTCCTGCACGCGGAATGATGTGCGTGTGGTTTTCCTTGGCCCAATTGATAAGGCCGGCCAAATCTTCCTCGCTCTCGCAATAGGCAACGCCTAAAGGCATTTCGCGATAGGCGCTGGCATCGGTTGCGTAGGCTATGCGGTGCAGTTTATCGGTAAGAATTTCGTACATGGAAAAATAGTTCAAAATTTTTCAAAATGCGCTACGCGCGAGAAAAAAGAAGATAAAAAGGTTCAAAAAGTTCAAAATGCGCTACGCGCGTTTAAACTTTTGAACTTTTTGAACCTCTTTTAACGCTTATAAATTATCCTTGAAATATTGTGTAATCTTTGTAATCAAATGCGCTCTGTCGGGGCCTTGCACGTTGTGGTCGTGGCCTGGATAAACGAAATAATCCAGTTGCTTGCCGTTGTGGATGCAGTTCTCGACAAAGACAAGACTGTGCTGCCACATGACGACAGGGTCGGTAGTGCAGTGAATCATCAGGAGCTTGCCTTCCAGTTTGTCGGTTTTGTTTTCGAGGCTGGTCAGTTCGTAGCCTTCAGGATTTTCCTGTGGAGTGTCCATGTAACGTTCGCCATACATGATTTCGTAGTATTTCCAATCCAGAACAGGACCGCCGGCAACGGAGACTTTGAACACTTCCGGATGATTGATTTTCAGCGATGTTGACATGAATCCGCCATAGCTCCATCCATCGCTGCCGATGCGGTCGGCATCGACAAATGGCAAGGTTTTCAGATATTCGATGCCCACCATTTGGTCGCGCATTTCGAGTTGTCCGCACTGACGGTGGATGCACTGCTCGAAGGCTTCGCCACGATCGGCGGAACCGCGGTTATCGAGTGTGAAGACCACAAAACCTTCCTGAGCGAGATAATTCAGATAAATGCCGGCACCTGCCAACCATTCATCGGTAATCAGCTGGGCGTGAGGACCGCCGTAAACGTAAACGATGACAGGATATTTCTTTGAAGCATCGAAGTTGTAAGGCTTGATGAGGCGTGTGTAAAGTGTCTGGCCGTCTTCCGATTTCAATTGTCCGATTTCAGTTGTTCCGATATTGTAATCCTTGATTGGATTTTCAGCTTCATGGAGGCGCTTTACAAATTTACCGTTAGCGTCCTGCAAATCTACATTGTAAGGAACATCGGTGCTGGTGTAGGCATCGATGAAATACTTGCCGTCGGCTGATGGCGTTACATCATGTGTGCCGTGTTCTTTCGTTATCTTGGTGATTTTGCCGCTTTTGAGGTTTTGCACATAGAAATGGCGTTCCAAAGGACTGACTTCGGTTGAACGGTAGTAAATGTTCTTGCCATCGTTTGAGAAACCGCAGAAATCGGTGACAACGAAATCGCCTTTGGTCAGTTGCTTGACGGTCTTTTTGCTGATGCTATATAAATAAAGGTGGTAGAAACCATCGCGTTGTGCCTTCCAGATGAACTGATCAGTGTTGTCTGGCAAGAAATAGGCAGGGCCTGTCGGCTCGACAAATTGGTCATCCTTGTCTTCAAAAATGGTCTGGATGAAATCGCCGCTTACTGCACTGTATTCATTGAATTTCAAATCGTTCTGACCACGATTCAACACACCGATATAGACACGCTTGTTGTCAGGATTCCAAGTGATGGCGGTGAGATATTGTTCGGCTGGTTCGCCCGTCTTAATGACGATTTCCTTGCCCGTAGCCATGTTATAAATGTGCAAAGTCACATGATGGCTTGCCATGCCCGCCATTGGATATTTGATGGATTTTTCTGTGGCAATGCGCTCGGTGATGTCGACGAGAGGATAATCTGTGACCATGCTTTCGTCCATCGAGTAGTAAGCCAGCTGGCTGCCGTCGGGCGACCAGAAAATGCCGCCTTCGATAGCAAATTCATTGCGGTGAACACTCTGTCCGGCAATCGTTCCCTCCGGATTGTTGGTGATTTGAATCTGCTTGTCGCCATTGGCAACGAAAAGGTTGTTTTCAACTGTATAAGCAACCATTTGTGTGGTTTCACAAACGGTTTGGTTTTCGGAATTCATCGGAACCGAAGTCACGTTTTTCACGCTTTTTGCCTTCAGGTTCATGACATTCAGATTGATGTTGCCTTTGCCCAAAGCATAGAAATAAGCCTCGTTGTCGTTCATCCAAGTGAGGTTAGGCATACGGCGAAGGCTGTCGAGATTAGCCTGATTGTTGAAACCATTCAGTTGGTCGAGGTTGAGCAGGGTGGTTTCCTTGGCTTTTCCAGCGGTGATGGTGACGATTTGGTTGTCCTTCACCAGCATGTAATTGTCAGAATTGCCGACCCATTTCAGTTGGTTGGGACGTTGGGCATAGAGGCTGCGGTTGTTGTAGGAAGCGTCAGCAGGGGTGAACATCTTCTTTTCTTGTGCCGTGGTTGGCGTTGCGAAGGCCATCAAAGCGGCCAGCGATAAAAGGGTCAGGATTTTCTTCATTTTCGTTCAGTTTTGATAATTGCGGCAAAAATAAGGATAATTTCAATATCTTTGCCCTCAAATTTGAAGTCATGAAAAAGCGCAAAGTCCTGCTCATTCCTTCAGCACCTTCCGTACGCACTTTCTTCCTTTATCATCGGTGATGCGGACGAAGTAGATGCCTGCCGGTAGGCCGCTGATGTCGATTTGCAGTGTTTCTCCCTTTCCTTGCACTGTGGCCACACGCAACCCCAGTATGTTGAGCACCTCTGCTTGGCGCAAGTTCTCACCTTTTACGATAACAATGCCATAGGTTGGGTTGGGATGAATAGAGGCAAAGGGGTGTTTTGAGGTCTTCTCGTTTTCTCCGTTCCAATTATAGCTTGTTTGACCCGCACGAAGAGGATAATTCGGCTGAGTGCAATAGGCATAGTCAATAAAAGTACATATGCCATGGGGCCAGGGGACACGGTTACCAGAGGAGGATTTTTGGTCCTTCTCAGGTCCCGCATCCAAAGAGAACCTTATCCAGCCATAGCAAAACTCGCCATCACCGACTTGATTCCTAAAACCGATAATGATGGAGTCTCTGCTAAGACCTGGATGAAATGAAATTATCGGGTCGTAATCTGGATTCTCCGGTTCAGGATACCAATTTGAAACAAAGGCGATCGTGTCGCCGAGTTCCAATATTTGCCTTTCATACCACCAGTTGCCGTAAGTGTATGCAATAATATGCCATTCCTTGTACTCAGTCCAAGCTATAAAAAAGTCCCGAATAGAATCTTCATCAAAATCAAAAAATCTATGGTGATTAGGCCAGGGATCGTCCGCATGCATCTCTTTAGGGGTGATGTCATCATGGTATATAATCTCTCCATTCTGTGTCCAGCCGCGTGCTGTTGCAACTGTCAACATTGTGATTATCAATATTGTTCTTTTCATTGTAAATTGTTTTATTGGTTTTTATATTATTTAGATACCACATTATTCTGAAGAGGACATTCGTGAACCGAAAGAGTCATTTGTGAGCCAACAGGAATCTCAAATTCGCCATCTATCTGAATGAAATCGTTTGCCCGCATCGAAACATCTGTGTTTGAAGGCACTATCACGGAGCCGTTTAACGACCCAATTGTTATGGAATGCTTCATCTTGCGGTCATAGTTGGCAAATTGTGTTCCTGTTGTGATGTATTCATCTGTCTCGCAATCGGTCTTCAATTTATACACTTTCACATAATCTATGGTCATGACATCCGATCCCGACCAACCGTCAGGATGATTGGTGTTGTCAAGAGCATAATCTTTTAAATCATAGTTGATTTTAAGAGTTTTGGGGTACTGGGGAATATGCCTTATATCATTATATTCGGCCACTATGTTTCCGTCACAATACCATCTGACGTAATCAGGCATCCATTCACATCCATAGGTATGGTATTGTCTCAAATCAGGATCCGTTGTTAGGATGTGATGAAAATCCTCAAAAAATTTATGGGCTCCATCATTAGTTCCATCTTCAACATAGTTAGTTCCGTTGGGGTTGTGCCAAATCCCAAAACTATAGCCTCTTAGAGGGTCGCCGTCACAGCCGGAATGGGAAGTGTACTCAAGGATATCTATTTCCTCGTATGTATCTGGTCCGTTCCCAAAGAGCCAGAATGCAGGCCAAGAGCCATTGTGAATCGGCAATTTGCAGCGAATTTCAAAATACCCATATAAGAATTTGTCTATTGTATGAGTATAGTGATTGTAGTTGACATAATCAATGCTGCCTGTAAAGAAAAACAGATTTTCATTATTTGGATATCCAGGCCCTCCTTGGGAAAGCCACATCCATTGTGGTAGGTAATAATCGTTGTTCGTTATTTGGCTGTGATATTCTGAAACGAGTTCCATCACTTCATCGGTGTCGTTGAAATGACATTGTGTGAATTGATAAATCATAGGATTATCTTTGTTGGTCACACCATGTCCCGGATAAGCCCGCCAAAAGTCATCAGAACTCAGGAACGAATTGGTAATCCAAGTACGCGCAGGTGTGTCGAAATTCTCGATAACAACAAGTTCCCAAATCTCATTACCCAAATCAATCTGCGCCATCATGTTCAGATTTAACAATATCATGCCGAAAAGGTAGACAAACTTTTTCATGGCTACATCATTTTTTTATTCCAAGCAATCCGTTTTCTTCCAATGTCTTGCGAAGCAACTCTATTTCCTGCCGCTGTTCCTTCACGGCCTCAATGAGGAACACGGTCAAGGTCTCGTAATCTACATACATCAGCCCATTCTCGTCGGTGGTAACCGCTTCGGGTAGCACTTTTTCCACTTCCTGCGCAGTGACGCCGGCCTTTCTGCCTTCATCGCGTTTTGCCCCATCTTCGACGGGCGTGTACCAAACGCCCGTGATGCTGTCGAGCACCGCACCAGCATCGCGAATTGTTTCCGAGGATGACAGAAGGCTCGCATCGGCAGCCCTCCAACTACCGCGCTTGAAAATGTAGCCTTCGCCGGTGACGAAGAATCTGTGGTCGTACTTGTTGCCGGGATAGGTCACAATCCAGCATTTCCCTTTCACGGCATTGGGAGAGGCTACAGTTACCCATTTCCAGTCTTCAGTGCTTTGGTGATTGAAATGGACAGTCCCTGAAGGATAGACTTGTGTGCCTACATTCCAGCTGCCCGACAATGTGCCGAGGCTGATGTGGCCGTCGTTTTGGACTTTCATTTGCGCTTGTGCCGACAATGAAGCCAGCACAATAATCATCGTAAATAGTAATGGCTTTTTCATGTTATCATTGTTTTATTATTACGCTGCAAAGTTATATACAAAAACGATTATGTAACGAAAAAATCAATATTTTTGCATTAAATTTTGAAAAGTCGATGAAAAAACGCAAAGTACCACATACCTTCGTCATTGTTTTCTTCATCATTCTGATTGCTGCCGCTATGACTTGGATTATTCCGCCAGGAAAATATGTCGAGCAGCAAATGGGCGATGAGACGGTAATGCAGTTTTATTATGCCGACCAATTGCCCGAAAGCGGCGCTTCGACAGACTCAGCGACCGCTGAGTTCCATCATGAACCTCAGACTTGGCAAGTGTTTTCGGCATTATATAAAGGTTTTGTCAAGCAGAGCAACATCATCGTCTTCATCCTGATTATCGGCGGCGCGTTCTGGATTATGAACAAGAGCCGTGCCATCGACACGGGCATCTATGCCTTTTTGCGCTTCACCAAACGCTTGGAAAAGAGCATACTATTCCGAAAAATCGGAGTGAACAACATCATCATCGTACTGGTGATGATTCTTTTCAGTCTGTTCGGATCGGTGTTTGGCATGAGCGAGGAAACGATAGCTTTCACCTTGATAATCATTCCGTTGGCGGTTTCGATGGGCTACGACAGCATTGTCGGCGTGTGCATGGTTTATGTGGCGGCGCACATCGGTTTTTCGGGTGCCATGCTCAATCCGTTCACCATTGGCATCGCGCAAGGCATTGCCGATATTCCGCTTTTCACGGGCATTGGCTATCGTGTCGTCTGTTGGGCCATTTTGACTATCGTAGGCATTATTTTCGTGCTGATTTATGCCAATCGCATAAAGAAAAATCCCAAATCTTCCATCATGTATGACGACGATGCCTATTGGCGCAATTTGGGCAGCCAGAATGCAGAGGAAATCACTTACTACACCCCGAAAAAGGCTTGGTTCGTGTATGGTTTCATCGCCATCGTGCTGATTGTCTTTGCCGTTCTTCATCCAACTTCAACATTAAAAATCGGCAACAGTTCCACCACCTTGCGCCTATTGCCTATCGGTGCAGCCGTGTTTGCGTTTTTGGGTTTCTTTGCCTTGCGCAAGTCGGTGCATTATTTCATCCTGACCATGCTCTTCGGAACGGTTTATTATCTGATTGTCGGTGTGTTAGGCTACGACTGGTACATTATGGAAATCGCTTCGCTGTTCCTGTTTATGGGCGTTGCCAGCGGTCTTTCGATTGACAAGAGTGCGAGCGACATTGCCAGACTTTTTGTAGAAGGCATGGGCGACATTCTTTCGGCTGCTGTCATCGTTGGCTTGGCGGGCGGCATCGTCATCATTTTGCAAGACGGCGGCATCATCGACACCATTTTGTATGGCCTTTCGAAATCGATGCGCAACGCGGGACAAATCGTTTCCGTCGAAATCATGTATGGCATTCAGACACTGATTAATGTCGTCATTCCGTCAGGTTCGGCGAAAGCGGCCATCACCATGCCTATCATGGCACCTTTCAGCGATTTGATTGAGATTTCGCGCCAATCGACGGTGATGGCGTTCCAGTTTGGCGACGGCTTCACCAATATGATCACTCCGACTTCGGGCGTGCTGATTGCCACCCTCGGCGTGGCGCGCATTCCGTGGGAAAAGTGGGTGAAATTCATCTGGAAATTCATCCTCGTGCTGATTGTCATCGGCGCTCTGCTGCTGATTCCTACGGTAACGATGGAACTGGCAGGATTTTAGATTTATAGATGATTTAATTGAACCGCTGATTGCACAGATTACACAGAATTTGTTGACGCAAGCGTTTTGATTGTCACGTATTTATGAACTTTAGATTTCTCTTTAATCTAATCCAAATTTACTTTCTCTTGCCTTGGCGGATTTGTTTTCATTTCTTCACCACGCTCTGCATTGTTACTACACCTTGATTGTCGGTGAGTTTCAGGAAATAGACACCTGCCGAAAGATTGTTTAAATCGAGAACCGTTTCATGGCTTTGCAGCACGCGCTGGCCCATGCTGTTGAAAAGTTCCACACTCCGGAAGTCTTTCATTGCAATGTTCAGCACGCCCGTTGTCGGATTCGGGAACACTAAATCTTCAATTTCGTCTTCATTTTCCTCGACCGACAAGTTGCTTTGGTTGCAATTGCCGCCGCCATAAATCAAGTCATAGTCTTCATGATAGCACAGCAGCATTTCATCACTTCCCAACAAACCATCATATCTGAACACAACGCCACGCTCGCTTCCTATGCCTTCATCCCAGACATCAACGCCATAATCATAACAATAATCAGGTGACTGTCCGAAGTCGTAATTAAGCATATAAGTGGTTCGTTGTTCAAATATTAAATAATCTTCCCTAATAGCAGTTACTTTCAGGTATTCAGCATATTCACCATCATCATATATCGCCAAAGAATCGCCAATCTGTAAACCAAAATCATACAAGACAAATTCAGGGCTTTCTTGTCCTTGACGATAATACACCTTTCTATCCTCTTCCCTCATATAGCCGTATGTATGCACATTTCCGTTTCCCAAATGGTCGTATTGCACTTCGCGGTAGGTCAGGCCATCAATTTCGACTTCGTCTTCCAAAGTGAAAATATCGGTCCAATATTCGCCCCAGATAAAATTGGAATAAGTCCGCTTCACATTCCATTGCTGCATGATGTCAGTTCCTTTCACCAATGGCTCGTAGTCGAAAAGCCTGCTTGCCACGGTGATGTTGTCCAGGCAAAAATTCGGTCGGCCCGAAGCCCCGAAATGGCGGATGGCGACATACACCTCCTGACCACTATATGCGCTGAGGTCGATTTTCTGGAACCACCATTGTCCATGCGCTCTGCCGGGTTCGACATCCGCTTCGTAAATCATGGTGAAATCGGCGGGATTGGTGTTGCCCGTTGTCGAAACCGCCACGCCGAAATGGTCGTTGCCATCCACGATTTCGTTCATGGAAACGTAGAAGCAGATGGCAGGTGCATTATGCAAATGCAGTAGTGGCGAAACCAGATAATCGTCGGGCGTAAGATAACCCGCATTGAAATCGAACGACTTCGACATCATGCAATAGCCGCCCTGATAGCCCGAATTGTTACCATCCAAGTCCTTTGAATTGAGCCAGCAGAAGCCATCGCCATCCGCATCAATCGTGGTCCAGCCATCGGCATTTCCGTAATCAAACCAAAAGTATTCCGTTTCTGCATTCGCCATTCCGGCAAACGCAAGGCAAATAGCCCATGTCATCAGTATTTTTTTCATCATAACGTTAATTTTTATGTTTACGCGGCAAATTTAGCAAAAAATAATTGATTGTCAAGAAACACACATTTTTTTACAGATTGCCTAAAGAATCATCGCTTTTGATGGTTGTTTGGGTTGGGTTTCCTTTTAGTCAAGTAGTGGACAAGGCCGCACTTTCTTCGTGGTTTCCGCACACATTGTTCGGAGTTTCTTCGGTTATTCACCGAAGCATCACCGAAGAAACCCCGAAGAAACTCCATAGTTGTCGCGAAGGAAAAGGCTACTTGTTGCGGCTTTGGTCATGCTTCTGGCGAGCGTATTTTCATGGCCTCAATCCTTCGGTAGCCATTCGGTAGCCGTTCGGTAGTACTGACCTTCAAATCATGCGGCAGTTTTTTTGCTGATGGCTCATTTGCAGCAACTGATGTTTTAGAAAAGCATATCCACATTTTTCCCTATCTTTGCGGCAATGAAAAGGATTTTGCACACATGGCTTCTGATAGTACTTGTGATGGCAGGTTGCGCCAAACAGGAATGTGGCTTTTTGACTCCAACCAATAGCGAGGATAAAGAATACGCTCTGTTTCTCGATTCCTTGGAAGTCCTCATAAGCGACTATAAATGTTACAACATTGAGGACTCTGTCCTTATGCCGGTTATGGCTTTTTACGAAGAAGACAGCACCCAGCGTCACCTGTGGATGCAGGCTCGCTGCAATTATCTTTCGGGATGCTTGCTGTACGACCAGAACCGAATGGAGCAATCTGCAGCTTGTCTCGTCAAGACCTTGAACCTCTTGGACACCTATTTTGATGCATCCAATGCCTCCGTTGGACGACTTTACAGCAAGACCTTTATAACCGCATCGCGTATTGCACACCTGTTTTCAGGGGAACATACCAGCGAACAATTGGCCAGGTTCGGTTTGGATTGTGCCACGACTGCTAACGATACGGCATGGATGCTCCGTAGTTATGCCAACCTCGGCTTGTTGTATGAACGCTTTGGCAAAGCGGGCGAAGGCGACACGGCTTTTCTTTATTGCCGCGAAGGTCTCTGCATGGCTAATGCACAGCGTTTTCCATTCGAGACTGCACTGTTGGAAAATTCCTTAGCCAATTGTTTGCGCCGCAGCAATGAATGTGACTCGGCACTCATTTATTTCCGGCAATGTGACACCTTGGTTGACAGCACCTATATTTTCCATTATCGGAATTGCATTGAGATGGCTTTCGTTTACTACAATTTGCAGGATTATGCTTCGGCTATAGCGGTTTTGGAAAGGGCTTTCAGTCCTGAAAGCCGCATATTTAAGATTCAGGCAGCTTTCGGTCTCGCCGATTGCTACGAGAAAATGAACGACACGCTGAAGGCTATGCCATATTACGCTATAGTGAAAGAAGGACAAGCGCAGCAGACGATAAGATCGAATCAAAACGGGGAGGCTATGGCAATGTTGAATGCTTATCTGAGAACCAAAATGGCGCCACAAAATGGGAATGTGTGGTTTTGGCGATTGATGGTCATTGGAATATTGGTCTTGGCAGTCATTATTGTGACGGCTTTCAAAAGGGGCAAAAAGGATAATGTTTCTTTTGCGCAAAGTTGGGCACAGTTTGAGCAGTCGGATGCTTTTGTGCGCATCCGCGAGCGATTGGCTGCTTATGGTGGAAAAATATCCTCAAAGAATGTAGATGATTTCCCCGATTTGGCATTGGGGCAAGCTGATTTTGTGGCTTTGAAAGATGCTACTGATGCCGCGTTTGGTGACTTTGCAACTCATTTGGCCAAGCAGTACCCCGAACTTAATCCTGCCGACCTCAACGCCTGCTGTCTTGCCTTGATGGGTTTGAGCCATGCCGAAATGGCCGTGTTGCAAGGCGTGAAGTACAACTCGTTTACCAATCGTATTTCGAAAATCAAGAAAATCCTTGGCACGGAAGAGAACCTTTCGGACTACTTAAAGAACATGTTGAAAAAGGACTAATGGCTGCAAAAAACCGATTGTCCTGAGATTTTTCGCAAAGTTTTCCATTCGTATTCCTTATTCCGTCAAATCATGCGGTTTTTAGGGAAAATGTGTCGCTTGTGAGGCTAAGAAGCTGTTTTTGCGAGCAAAACACGGAAAAATGTGTGTGAAATGTGTGTGTGATTTTCGCGTATCATATTGTGTTTTGCTTTATTTTTGCCATTGAACATTAAAAAAATACAATGAAAGCAAAAACACAATTACTACTTGCCTTCGCCCTTCTCTTCGGGGCCAAGGCTTTTGCGCAGGAATGGGAGTGGAGCTACAGCGAAGAATATACTAGTTCCGGTTATTTTGTGTCTTGTGAATTATCCAATGGAAAAATTATTGCCCAGGGTGGTTCAAATGAAAGAAATCTGTATGGAGGCGTTTCGTCATGTAATCCTATGCTGATGATGTTGGATTCAAATGGGACTGAGTTGGCTGTTTCCAAGTATCATAAGGATGGTTACTATGCCTATGAACCTTATGTCCTCGAAAATGGTTCGGGCGACGTGTATGCAATGATTGCCTATAACCCCGACCATGACACTTGCTCGATGAACTATTTCAAGAACTTTGAGCCAGTCACCGACCACTGCATTCTGGGACTATACAAACTCAACGACGACCTCTCCGTTGCCGAGAGCCATGAGGTGGAAATCCCCATCGACACATCGGAGTGGCGCAGCGAAGAAAACATTACGTTCCCGTACAATTGTGGACAAATACATCTTTACAGTGCCTTTGTTGATGACGACAGCAATATAGTAGGTGTCTACTCCAAAACTGTCACCGAAGATCGAATCACGCCTCATGATTACGATTCGACCGTGTTTTTCAGGATGGACTTCGACGGAAACCTACTGGACAGAGCCGCATATAGTGGCAATATGAGGTCGGGAAGCATGCCTATTTATATGTATCAACGCTATCACATTGTCAAGGCAGACAGCCTTTATCTGTATTATGGAATCCGTTGGGATGTCGTTGAAGAAAACCAGGATAACCTTATCTATCTGGATCATGATTTCAACATCGTTCGCAGTCGGTCGTTTAAGCATCCTGAACAAGTTCAGGCATTTGACAATCAGGATTTTACTTACCATAATATAGTCCGTTCCAATATGGGAACGACGTTGTTGACAACTATGCTCAATGAACGTTTGGGCCACTATTGCTGCGCATTGTATGAATACAATGATAATGTCCAGAGTTATGGGAATAATACCCCGATTCTACGCTATGTTAAGAGGAAATCAGGAGGATATGATTTTGTACCCCAAGACTCTCATGTCATTCAACTTGATGACAACTCGCTGCTGTTTGTGTACACTTTGAACGTGGGAACGCATTGGAACGCGGACTCGAGGATTGTGATAGAACACCTATCTCCTGATTTTGAATCACTATCGACAATGTACTATGGGACATTTGAAGACAACCATTGTCAGTATGCGACAGGCATCGCGACTACGCAAGACGGCGGTATGCTTCTGACATCTTTAACACATTGTTTGTATGATAATAAAGCCATTAATGCCATCACAAAATTTCCCGACGAAGCCTTCTTAAGCATCGACGAAGCCCACGCCAACGGCCTTTCACTTGCCATCGCCTACCCGAACCCGGGCGGCAACGAGATGCACATCCGCACCACAGTTGAGAATGCCACCGTGGAGGTTTACGACATGAATGGCCGCCTTGTGGCGCAACAGCCTGTCACGGAAACCGAAACCGTACTGGATGCCACGGATTGGGCTGCGGGGACGTATATTTGGAAGGTGGTTTCTACCCAAACCACACGCGAAATTGAATCTGGAAAATGGGTGAAAAAATAAAAATGATAGAAAGAGACGTAGCACGCTACGGCTCTACAAACAAAATAATGACAATCAAATAATTGAATA
>NZ_JBADWU010000015.1:0-54177 GCF_056203535.1 Candidatus Limimorpha sp.
TGGAGTCGCCAATGCCATCACCGAGCACATCCACAAGGGAAACAAGTACGACCAAGTGAAGAAAGTGTACTCCATCAGCATCCTGTATTTCGACCTTGGCAAGGGCGAGGACTATATCTACCGTGGCCAGACTGTTTTCCATGGCCTGACCAAGCACGACACGCTCCAGATTACGGAGCGGGAAAGGGACGGTCTGAACATGAAGGCCCCCGAAGACGTGTTCCCCGAATACTACCTTATCCGCGTCAAGTCGTTTGACAAGATTGCCGAGAACCACTTGGATGAATGGATACGTTATCTGAAGGATGGCGACATCGACGAAAGCACAACTGCCCCCGGTCTGCGCGAAGCGAAGCGAAAACTGGAATATCTCTCAATGACGGAAAAGGAAAGGAAAGCCTACGATCGCCACATCGACAACATCATGATTCAGAACGATATGTTTGACACGGCACGCATCGAAGGCCATGCTGAAGGTAGAGCTGAGGGTAGAGCTGAGGGTAGAGCTGAAGGTAGGGCAGAAGGTAGGGCAGAAGGCAGGGCAGAAGGCAGAGCAGAAGGTAGAGCAGAAGGTAGAGCTGAAGGTAAGGCAGAAGGTCTTGAAGAAGGTTTGGCCAAAGGCGAAGCGAAAGGCAGGACGGAACAACACAAAGAAGACATGCTTGAAATGGCCAAAAAGATGAAGTCAAACGGCATGTCATCGGAAATGATTATGGAGTTCACAGGACTCTCTGCTGAGGAATTGGAACAAGCATAGACAACCATCGTAAATCTTTTGTGGCAAAATTTACTCTATCTTCGGTTTTCCCATGCCATCAATGTGAAAAACCGATAATTTTGCCGTGTTTTTCAATATTGTCTGTAATGACTTGTTTTTCAAAATATAGTCTGAAAAGATGTTTTTTGTTATTGGTTTTGTCCTGCTTTGTGCCGTTGCTTTCGGCGCAAGTCGTGCAGGTTGGCCGTATCACCGAGCAGAACTCCGATGGCAAGCCCATTCTGGGTGCTTCAGCGGTCTGCCTTTCGGACTCCGATGTGCAGCCCGCCACCACCGACAACAACGGAATTTTCCTGCTCCGCTTCAAGAAACACTGTCCAGGCGACATCATCTACAACCTGCGCATCGCTAAGCCAGGCTACGAAATCGTCAACAGCCAGTTGGTGAAATCAGGCATCATTCTGACTGAGAAAGACACCTTGAAAATCATCATGGCACGCCCCGAACAGCTGGCCGAAGCCCGCGCCCACTACTACGACATCATCGACCACTATCACGTCGGCCGTCACGAAGCCACCATCGCCCAGCTGAAAAAGGAACTGGAAGCTGCCAAGATAACCGCCACCGAATATGAGCAGCGTGCCGCCGAAGCCGAAAGGCAACTCAAAATCGCCTTGGAACAGGCCGAGCACTATGCCGACCTCTTCTCGCGCATCAATAAAGACGACTTAGATGCCGTCAGCCGTTCCGCTTTCCAAGCCCTCAGCGAAGGCGACATCGGACGCGCCATCAAGATTTATGAAGATGCCGATGCCTTCGGCAAAATGAAAGAGAAAATTGCCCAGCGCGATGATGCCGTCCAAGCCATCAAGGATTTAGAGCCTCAAGCCATCAACGAAGCCGACCTTCGCATGGTGATCGGTGGCGACGAAAACATACGACGCGCCAGCGAAATCTTCCGCACCATCGCCTATTGCGACAGCACAAATATCGTAAATTGTGTCGAATACCTGCAGTTCCTCATCAACATGGGACAATTCAACGAAGCTTACGAATTTGCCGACGAAGCCTTCCAGCGTAAACATGCCGATCCAGGGCCACTTAGCGCCGTCTATCAGGAATTAGGCAAAGCCGCCCAGGCGCAAAACAACTTCGACAGAGCAAAAAAGTACGAAAAAGAGTCTTTAAGATATGCACTGAAAGTGGAAGACGAATTCATCCGAACCTATCACAGCAACTATCCGTTGCACATGTTGGGCCTCATCTATTACAAGACAGGTGACATCGATTCATCGCTCTATTACATTGAACAGTCCATGCAGTGCCGGAAATACATGCTGAATGCCGACACCGTCTATCGCGGCGAGTATGCCAACGAATGTAACAGTCTGGCCGTTCTCTATAATCGGAAGCTCAAATATCAGGAAGCCCTGGCATACGCAAAAGAAGCCGTTACGGAAGGAAAAAAGGTCTGCCAATACGACCCCGGCCATCTTTCCTGCTTGTCGGCCTACGTTTCCTCCGTAGCCACAATCTATCGGTCGATGGGGCAAAACGACAGCACCGACTATTATTTCCGTCAATGCTTGGATATTTGGGAAAACCGGATACCTTACATCATAAATTTCTACAAAGAAGACTATGCAATCGATTTAATCCACTACGCAAATTTCAATGTGGAGATGAACCGCCTTGAAGATGCGCAAGAACTGCTTGAAAAAGCCTTGACTGTCAGCCGCGAAGGATACGAATTCAGCCAAGAAGAATTTACTCCTATCCTTATTGAAGTGCTCGACGAATTGGCAAAATTGAGCAAGGTCACAGGTGACGAAGCCGAGGAAAGACGCTATCGTGAAGAAGCCGACAGCTATCGCAAATAGAAGCGTTATTTTTGTGGCAAAATTTACCCTATGACGTTTTTCCAAAGTCAGCAATGTGAAAAAAGCGATAAATTTGCACGTTTTTTATTACTAACGTAATTTGCAATGACTTGTATTTTCAAACGCCATCTGAAGAGATGCTTTATTATAACGTTTTTGTTTTTTTATGCCTCCATGCTTTCGGCACAAGTCGTGCAGGTTGGCCGCATTACCGAACTGAACTCCGACGGCAAGCCTATTGTGGGTGCTTCGGCAGTGTGCCTCTCGGCTACCGACGTGCAGCCCACCACTACCGACAACGACGGCATCTTCCTGCTCAGCTTCAAGAAACACATTCCGGGCGACATTATCTACAATCTGCGCATCACGAAACCTGGCTTCGAAATCGTCAACGCCCAAGTGCTGAAATCGGGCATCATCCTCACGGAGAAAGACACGTTAGAAATCGTCATGGTGCGCCCCGAACAATTGGCCGAAGCACGCGCTCACTACTACGACATCATCGACCAGTATCACGTTGGCCGACACGACGCCACCATAGCCCGACTTCAGAAGGAATTGGAGGCAGCCAAGATAACCGCCGCCGAGTATGAGCAGCGTGCCACCGAAGCCGAACAGCAGCTCGCAAAAGCTTTGGAGCAAGCCGACCACTATGCCGACCTCTTCTCACGCATCAACCGCGACGACTTGGATGCCGTCAGCCGTTCCGCCTTCCAAGCCCTCAGCGAAGGCGACATCGGACGCGCCATCAAGATTTATGAAGATGCCGACGCCTTCGGAAAGATGAAGGAGAAAATCGCCCAGCGCGACGATGCCGTACAAGCCCTCGTAATCCTTGAAAAGCAAGTACTCAACGAAGCCGACCTGCGCTTGGCCATTGGCGGCGACGAAAACATACAACGCGCCAGCGACATCTACCGCGCCGTCGCCTACAGCGACAGCACCAACGTCACTAAATGTCTCAAATACATACAGTTCCTCATCATCATGGGACGTTTCGACGAGGCTTACGCTTTTGCCGACGAAGCCTTCCAACGCGATCAAACCGACCCAGGCCCCATCAGCGCTGTCTATCAGGAACTTGGCAAGATTGCACAAACCCAAAACGACTTCAACAAGGCGAAACAATATCTGAGAACTTCGCTGCAATATGCCGAACAGGTGGAAGACAATTATTACAGAGCCTTTCGCCTCAACTATCCTCTGCACATGTTGGGTCTCACCTATTTTAGAATGGGAGAAATAGACTCCTCACTCTATTGCATCGAGCAGGCCATGCAATGCCGTAAAATCATGTTGGAGCACGACACCATCTATCGCGGCGAATACGCCAACGAATGTAACAGTCTGGCCATGCTCTACAAGCAGAAGAAACAATACCAGGAAGCCTTAACCTACGCGAAAGAAGCCGTTGAAATTGCCGACACCATCTGTCGTTTCGACCCAAGCTATCATCCCCTTCAGGCAGCTTTTGTGAACACGATGGCTCAAATATACTGGCCATTAGGACAAGCCGACAGCGCCGACTATTATTTCCGCCAAAGCCTCGACATTTGGGAGAACCGAACACCTTACATCACAAATTTCTTCAAGAAAAACTATATCGACTGCATCATTTCAAATGCAAAATTCGAGGTCGGGATGAACCGTCTGGAAGATGCCCGAAAACTATATGAAAAAGCATTGGCCGCTGGCCGCGAAGGCTACGAATTCAGCCCCGAGACCTTCAGGTTTCAAATTGTCATGATACTCAACAATCTGGCTCAACTGAGCAAGACCACAGGCAACGAGGCCGATGAAAAACGCTATCGGGAGGAAGCCGAAAGCTACCGCAAGTAACACATCAAGCCGATGCACGACGATGAGCTGAGATATTGGAAAGCACTGTCCGACAAGCAATTGTTGGATTTCGTCTTTTCCAATGACGCTAAAGCCATCGAATACTTGTTTTACTACCGTTACAAGAAAGTGCTGGCTGCTGTCAAGCGCAATTTCAATACTGATTTTCAGCATGATGAAGAGTTGCTGCACGAGCTTTATCTGAAATTCAATGAAAACGACTGGCATGGCCTTCGTTTATTCCGCTTTGAATCTTCTTTAGACACATTCCTGTTTACATCTGCCATCAATTTCATTGCAGACAAGAAAACAGATCTCGGTGTAATTGACAGAGAACCAAAGTCTGTCGAGGAAGAAGACACTAAAAACTCTTTGGCTGCGTTCTTAGAAGAAATTGACAAGCAATTAACTGAGTATGAACTCTATCAAGCCATCAACAGCATTAGAAATCCTCGCTATCGATATGTGCTGATGGCATTATTAAGCGGCATGACTTCGCAAGCCATTGCTGCGGAAATGCACTGCAAGCAGCAGAAAGTATACAACCTCACCAAGCGGGCGAAAAAAGAACTTGGAAAGAAACTTAACGGCAAAAAAAGATGAAGAATAGGAAAGACATATCACCTGAAATGCTGGCACGCTACCTGAACGGGACGGCGGGCAATGAAGCATCGCGTCTTGTCGAACAGCTTCTTGCCAAGGACGAGCTGTCGCTGCGGGCCGCCATCCTCATCTCGCGCGAGAAAGCCTTCCGCCAGATGCGCCGCCGCCATTACTTCATATTGGCTGCCGTGGTGGCCGTGCTGATGGCCGTCGCCTTTGCATTCCACTATTTTGCACCTGCCAATACGAAAGTCAATATTCAGGAAGACAGTGTTTTCCGTATTGAAAACTTGCCTTTCGACAAGGGAGAAATCATTTGTCAATACGGCAATCATCAGCCGCACAGCTACACCCTTACTGGCGACAGCCCGAGTATCGTTTTGGACGAAGTGAGCCGCTCCGACAAAAACATCCACATTGTTTTCAAAGCTGATGGCTATCAAAGTATCGATACGGCCGTCAAAGTGCAACGCAACATCAATCTGAACATAAAGCGCAACAACGATTTGGGACTGATTTTCGGCACCATTATTGATGCCGAAACCGCTTTGCCGGTAGCCAATGCTCAAATCACCATACAAAACATTCAAACCACATCAGATTCGCTGGGGCGGTTCTCAATAGAAATCCCTTTTGAAAAACAATCTGAAATACAGCAGATTCTGGTATCAAAAGCTGGCTATCAAAATTGGACTGGGACATTCCGTCCTTCGCAAATTCAGCCTTGGAACATTGCTTTGGAAAAATGATTTTCAATCTTCAGTCAAACACGATTTTGGCGCAATTATCGTGTCTCTACAACTCTTCCCTCAAATACTTCGCCGTATAACTTTTTTCGCAAAGCGCCACTTCTTCAGGCGTGCCTTCGCAAAGGATGGTGCCGCCTCTTTCGCCGCCTTCCGGACCCATGTCGATGATGTAATCCGCCATCTTGATGACATCCATGTTGTGCTCAATAATGAGGACAGTGTTGCCTTTGTCGACAAGTTTGTTCAGTACATTCATCAGCACCTTGATGTCCTCGAAATGTAAGCCTGTTGTTGGTTCGTCCAAAACGTACAACGTTTTGCCCGTGTCGCGTTTCGCAAGTTCGGTGGCCAGTTTCACACGTTGTGCTTCGCCTCCCGAGATGGTCGTAGAGGCTTGGCCCAAAGTGAGATAACCTAAACCGACATCTTTCAAAGTCCTGATTTTTTGCACGATGGAAGGAATGTTCTCAAAGAAATCGACGGCCTCGTTGATGGTCATGTCCAGCACATCGTTGATGGATTTGCCTTTGTAGCGCACTTCCAGAGTTTCGCGGTTGTAGCGTTTGCCTTGACATTCCTCGCAGACTACCGAAACATCAGGCAGGAAATTCATTTCAATCAGTTTCACGCCTGCGCCTTTGCAAGCTTCGCAGCGTCCGCCTTTTACATTAAATGAGAAACGACCTGATTTATAGTTTCTTATCTTCGATTCTGGCAATTCGCCAAACAGTTTGCGGATGTCATCGAAGACCTTGGTGTAGGTGGCAGGGTTGGAGCGTGGCGTGCGTCCAATCGGGGCTTGGTCAATTTCGATGATTTTGTCAATCTTGTCCAAGCCTTCAATGGAAGCGTAGGGCAGAGGTTCCTTCACGGAACGGTAGAATTTCTTGCAAAGGATAGGGGAGAGCGTCTCGTTAATCAGGGTTGATTTGCCCGAACCCGAAACGCCGGTCACGCAAATCATCATGCCGAGTGGCAACTTCAAATCAACGTTCTTCAGATTGTGCCCTGTTGCACCTTTTAATATTAAGAAATTGTCTTTTAAGGCTTTGCGACGTTCTTTCGGTATCTCAATGCTGCGTTTTCCGTTGAGGTAGTCGCAAGTGATGGAATGACCTTGCTCCATTTCTTTTGGCGTTCCGGCGAAGACCACTTCGCCGCCATGCCGTCCTGCGCCAGGACCGATGTCAACGAGATAATCAGCCGCCAGCATGGTGTCTTTGTCGTGCTCGACGACGATGACCGAGTTGCCGATGTCGCGCAATTCCTTGAGAGATTCAATGAGTTTGTGGTTGTCGCGTTGGTGCAGTCCGATGCTTGGCTCGTCCAGAATGTAAAGCACGCCTGTCAGTTGCGAGCCGATTTGCGTTGCCAGTCGGATGCGTTGCGCCTCGCCGCCCGAAAGTGAGCCTGCCGGACGGTTCATGTTGAGGTAATCGATGCCGATGTCAAGCAGAAAATGAACGCGTTTGTCGATTTCGCGCAAAATCTCTTTGGCGATTCCGTTCTGTCTTTCAGTGAGTTGACTTGGCAAATCTTCAATCCACTTGCCCAAACTCAGCGTGTCCATTTCGGCCACTTCGGCGATATTCTTGCCCGCAATGCGGAAATATTGTGACTCTTTTTTCAGACGCGAACCATTGCAAACAGGGCAGGTCTTGTGGTTCATAAACGAACTTGCCCAGCGTGAAATGGAAGCCGGCGCGTCCTCGGTATTCTGTTCTTCAATGAAATTGATGATACCTTCAAAATTGATTTTCACCTTTGAAGTGACTCCCAAATATTCGTGCTTGACTTCAAACGACTCGTTGGTGCCGTAAAGAATGACGTCGATGGCCTCGTCGGAAATGTCTTTCATTGGCGTGTCGAGGGTGAAACCGTATTTCATGCCGATGGCTTCCAGTTGCTTGAAAATCCAGCCTCCGCTCTTATATTCGCCGGCCGGTGCCAAACCGCCTTTCTTGATGCTGAGATTAGGGTCTGGAATCAGTTTCTCCTTATCGACTTCGGTGATTTCGCCAAGGCCGTTGCATTTTGGGCAGGCACCGTAAGGCGAGTTAAACGAAAAGGTGTTCGGCTCTGGGTCTTCGTAGGAGATGCCTGTCGTCGGGCACATTAAGAGTCGGCTGAAATATCTGAGCGAGGAGTGAGGAGTGAGGAGTGAGGAGTTGGCTGTAGCATTCTTATACTCCTCATTCCTAACTCCTAACTCATCATTAGGCAAAACCATCAGCAGACCTTTGCCGTAGCGGAAAGCCGTCTGCACGGATTTCTTGATGCGTGTTTCAGAATCTGCGTTGACTTCAATTCGGTCGACGACGATTTCAATATTGTGCGTTTTGTAGCGGTCGACCATCATGCCGAATTCAATTTCGCGCATTTCGCCATCAATGCGCACTCTCGTAAATCCCGCTTGGCGGATGTGTTCGAAAAGTTCGCGGTAATGGCCTTTTCTGCCTCTGACCGATGGAGCCAAGATATTGATGCGTTTGCCTCGAAAGTCGTTGAGAATCAAATCGGTGATTTGCTCTTCGGTGTAGCGGACCATCTTTTCGCCCGTGTTATAGGAATAGGCTTCGCCAATGCGTGCATAAAGCAAACGCAGGAAATCGTAAATCTCCGTGATGGTGCCGACGGTGGAACGCGGGTTCTTGTTGACCGATTTCTGTTCGATTGAAATCACAGGACTTAGTCCCGTAATCTTGTCAACATCAGGGCGTTCCATGTTGCCGATAAACTGTCGGGCGTAGGCTGAAAAACTCTCCATATAGCGCCGCTGACCTTCCGCATAAATGGTGTCGAAAGCCAACGATGATTTTCCGCTGCCGCTAAGGCCGGTAATCACGACAAACGCATTGCGCGGAATGCATAAATCGATGTTTTTCAGATTGTTTTCGCGCACGCCTAAAATCTCAAGGTTCTTATCTTCCGAAAAGTCGTTCATAAATGGTTAGGAGTTAGGAAGGTGGAGTTAGGAGTATTTTTGGATTCTGAATGATATTAAGATTGTGCTAATTTAATAATGTATTATTATTCAAATGATTCTCTGACGGTTTTTGTAATGGAACTAAGCATTTTGTTCAATTCGGAACATTTCTCGTTTAGTTCATTGAAGTTTGTGTCATCAATATATTCAGTTGCATGCATAATGTCGAGCCAAAATAAAGTCTCGCAACTTTCTTTGAATGCAATATACATTTTGGAGAGAAAGTCTTTTTTTGAGATACCTGATTCTGCCTCGGCGATGTTCGCACCAATGCTAGTTCCACTACGAAGAATCTGCTTGGACAAAACATATTCCTTTTTATTCTCGCAAATCCACTTATACAGCATAATAATATCAATTGCAAACTGTCTGCTCTTGAACTTCACGGTATTCTTTTCTTCCATAAGATTATTTTTTAAATTTAAATTATTGATAATTAATTACTTAAATTTCTATTCTGATTCTTTATATCCTCCTAACTCCTCACTCCTAACTCCTAACTCCTAACTCCTAATTCCTCACTCCTCACTCCTCACTCCTCACTCCTCACTCCTCACTCCTAACTCCTCACTCCTAACTCCTCACTCCTCACTCCTAACTCCTCACTCCTAACTCCTAACTCCTAACTCCTAACTCCTAACTCCTAACTCCTAACTCCTAACTCCTAACTCCTAACTCCTAACTCCTCACTCCTAACTCCTCACTCCTAATTCCTCCTCATCCTCCTAACTCCTCACTCCTAATTCCTAACTCCAGACTTGTGCGTTTTAGCAAATTTTCCTGTCGGTATTTTGATTTGGTAACTATTGCCAGCAGAAATAGTCAAAGTGTTGCTTCTGAGCCACGGATTGTAATATTTCAGCATCTTGTAATTTGTTCCTTGACTAATGGCGAAATCAACGAGGTCAGGAATACTTTCGGTTACTGTAACGGTTTTATATTCAAGTGGTTGATACCATCCGTTATCACTGATTTGGAATCCGTATTTTTCTGGATTCTCCGTGATGACCTTCAAGGCAAGGATACGGAATACATAGCGTTCGGTTTCCTGTGGAAGCATCATGTCGAAATATGAGTCGACTTTTTGCTCGCTAATAGTGCGTGTGATTCTGCCGTTGCCACAGTTGAATGCTGCCGCAGCTAAAATCCAACTGCCATATTTACGATAGGATTCTTTCAGGTATTTGCAAGCGGCAACGGTTTCTTTTTCAACATTGTAGCGCATATCCACCTCTTTGTCGATTTCAAGACCATAATCTTTTCCCGTACTTTCAAGGAACTGCCAGAAACCGACTGCTTTTGATGGCGAAACCGCATTGGTGAGTGAGCTTTCAATCATCGAAAGATATTTGAAATCTTCAGGCAGACCGTATTTCTCCATCAAAGGCTCCATCACTGGAAACCAACGTGTTGTGCGCTTCAACAGGAGCAAGGTGCTGGAGTGTAAATACGAATTGACGAGGATTTCCCTTTCCAGACTTTCTCTGACATAAAACAAATCCAAAGGCACTTCTTCGCCGCAAAACTCAAGGCTTTCGGGTAGTTCGATGTCGTGGGTCGGATGGTCGATTTTGTCGAAAGTCAGAAATTCGCGGTCTGTGCCTACGTATCGTTCCATCTCGTCGTCGGCATAATCTTGGGCTGTGCAATAAGTAATGGCTGCAATTCCACAGACCAGCAGAACCGCCAGACAACTTATCAGGATAATGCTTCTTTTCTTCATGTCAGAATCGCTCTTAATAATTGTTCGTCAAGCAAAGAATAACAGAAATCTTTCAAATAATTCCAAAAACACATTCAACCTCTGGACAGACAAAAGCTAACAGCTAATGGCTAAAGGCTAATGGCTTAAATTCCATCGCAAAACTCCCTAAACATCGGCGAAACCTTGTCCTTTTCCGACAGGATCGGGTTCTCAATTTTCCAGTTGATGTTCAAGTCGGGGTCGTTCCAGCGTATGCTGCCTTCCGAGGCCTTGTTGTAGACATTGGTGCATTTGTAGGTGAAAACAGAATTGTCTTCCAGACACACAAAACCATGTGCAAAACCTTCAGGAATCCAATACATGAACTTGTTTTCTTCGCTTAGCACTACTGACTCCCATTGCCCGAAGGTGGGCGAGCCTTTGCGAATGTCGACGGCCACGTCCATCACGGCACCTTTCACCACTCGGACTAATTTGCCCTGTGCGTATGGCTCTTTTTGAAAGTGCAATCCGCGCAAAACACCTTTCATCGATTTGGATTCGTTATCCTGAACGAAATTCATATTCAGGCCTAATGCAGCAAAACGTTCTTTATTATAAGACTCGAAGAAATAGCCTCTTTGGTCCAAAAACACATCTGGCTTAATGATGACAAGGTCTTTAATTTTTGTTTCTATGATTTCCATGATATAAAGTTAGGAATTAGGAGTTAGGGGTGAGGAGTATAGATGCGAATCGAGTCTGAAATCAGAAGGTTGTTAAGGATAGTCCTCAAAATCCTCCTAACTCCTCACTCCTAACTGCAAACTAATTAAAGGTGTACACATTCATTATAAGCGGCAGCGGCAGCTTCCATCATGCCTTCCGACATGGTCGGGTGTGGGAACACGGCACGGATGATGTCTTCGCCCTTGGCCCCCAGTTCGCGGCACAGAACGGCAGCGGCAACCATTTCGGTCACGTTGTCGCCAACCATGTGGCAGCCCAACCAATCGCCGGTCTTGGCATCGAATACAACCTTGATGAAACCATCGCGGTTGCCGGCAGCAGTAGCTTTGCCCGATGCGGTGAATGGGAACTTGCCAATCTTCACTTCGTAACCTGCTGCAAGGGCTTTGGCTTCGCTCAAACCGACGGATGCGATTTCAGGAGTGGTGTAGGTGCAGCCTGGAATGTTGCTGTAATTCAATGGCTTCGGGTCTAAGCCGCAAATCTTTTCCACGCAAATGATGGCTTCGTGGTCGGCTTTGTGAGCCAGTGCCGGACCATGGACAATGTCGCCAATGGCATAAACGCCAGCCACATTGGTGCGGTAGTATTCGTCGACATTGATTTTGCCGCGTTCCGAGGTGATGCCCAGTTCTTCTAAACCAAGGTTGTCGATGTTGGTCTGAACGCCGACGGCTGAAAGCACGATGTCAGCTTCAACGGTCTTTTCGCCTTTTTTCGTGTTGATGGTGCAAACGCACTTCTCGCCAGTCGTGTCAACGTTGGTGACAGAAGCTTCCGTCATCACGGTCATTTTCAGCTTCTTGAAAGCGCGTTCCACTTGTTTGGAGACTTCCTCGTCTTCATTCGGCACCACGTTTGGCAGAAATTCCACCAAGGTGACTTTCACACCCATCGAGGTAAAGAAGAAAGCGAATTCCGAACCGATGGCACCCGATCCGACAACCACCATGCTTTCAGGCAGTTTGTCCAAGACCAAGGCTTGACGGTATCCGATGATTTTCTTGCCATCGATAGGCAAAGCTGGCAATTCGCGGACTCTTGAACCTGTGGCAAGGATGATGTGGTCGGCTTCGTAAAGCGTTGCATTGCCTTCGGCATCAGTCACTTCAACTTGCTTGTTGGCAGTCAGCTTGCCATAACCGGCAATCACTTCAACGTTGTTCTTCTTGAAAAGATACTGAACGCCTTTGCTCATGGTGTCGGCGACGCCGCGGCTGCGTGCGACTACGGCTTCCATGTCGGGCTTTACTTCGCCTTCCAGTTTAATGCCGTAGTTTTCAGCGTGTTGCATGTAGTTGTAAACCTGTGCGCTTTTCAGCAAGGCTTTGGTAGGGATGCAGCCCCAGTTGAGGCAAATGCCGCCAACTTCGGCCTTTTCGACCACTGCAACGTGTTTTCCCAATTGTGATGCTCTGATGGCAGCCACGTATCCGCCAGGACCGCTGCCTATAACGATAACGTCGTATTTCATTGTGTGTTTGTTATTTATGATTTAATAATTAGTGATTTGACTATTTGACATTTTGACCATTAGACATTTGGACTTTTTGAACAATTTTGAACTTTTGAAAAACTGAAAACAGATAACTGATAACTGAAAACCAATAACCAACTTGACTTTTGAACCAATTCTTACTGTTTTTTCTGCAATTATATCTTTTATGGTCAAACGCTTTATTATTTAATGATTTAAAATTCAAAGATTTAAGAGTTAAGATTGTCGTGTGTGGAATTGTTTTTCGTGACAGAGCTTTCTTCTTTCTTCTCGGCATCGTGTTTCTCGCAGGCGCGTCTGATGAGTTTTGCCGCCAATGCCCAAATGACGAAAAACAGGATGACGGCTCCAATCCATACAAATGCTAATTTCCACATGACTTGCTTATATTAATAAGGTATATTTTGAGAGGGCAAAGATAGTAAAAAAGGAAACGCAAATAACTGTAGATGGAACGATAATTATTTCAACGCTTCCTAGTCGTGAACGAAAATTAATAAATTTATAAATTACCCATTATTTATCCATAGTTTATCCATTACTTTATGGTTATCTATATGTTAATAATGGTTAAATTATGTAGAAATACAGGTTTTGGTATAGTCCGGTCTGCTTTTATTGATTATCTTTGCAGCACGATAAAAAGAAAGAATTATGGCAAGATTTAATCCGAAAACAGGCAATTTCAGTGGCATGGTCGGGAATGCCGTGCTGGTGGATCATCCCCGGTTTGGCAGCATTTTGAGGACAAAGCCAAACAGGAAATACACTTTGAACGAAAAGCAAAGCCTCCAAGTGAGCAAAATGGCTGTTGTCCATCGCTTTTTGGAACCTTTGAAAGCGTTCCTCAATGAGACGAATTACGAGCCTTCGAGTCGCGCTTACCCTTACCAACAGGCAGTGGGCCGCGTTTTGAAGGCTGTCGATGAGGCAACGCTTACAGTTCAGGTGGAGAAGGTGGCTGTCGTGTCAGGCTCGTTGGCTCAGCCGCTTGATGCGTGTGTTGCCGTGAGTGACGGCAAGGCGGAAATCCGCTGGACCGACAATAGCAGTGCCACCAGTTCAAATGCCACCGATAGACTCCTGATCTTGTTCTATGAGGAACAGAAAATGCTGGTGCATTGGGATTTGACAGAGTCGTGTCGTTCTGATGAAAGCTGCATCGCTGCTGTTTCCGAAATGAGAAAAGGGAATTATCTGGTGTATGTCGCTTTTGTCGAAAAAGGCGAGCGTCGCGCAAGCGGCAGCGCCCTTGCTGGCATGGTGGAAATAAGCTGAGGGCATGTCCTCACCCTTAAAATAGTGGAGGCTTATGGCTTCTGCTGCTTCAGCCAATAGGTAAATATCGGGTCTTGCAATTCTATGCTATGACCAGGAATGATGTCGATTAAGTCGCGCTGTAGCATGGCGTTGCGCAGATTCTTTATGTTTGCGGATGAACCTAAATCGTATTTTTCCAAGGTCTCTTTTGCTGAAAAGTTTTTTACACCATCGGCTATGGCATGCAGAAAGTTTATCTGTTTCGGCGTTAAGGAATCAATCAGGTTGCAGAACAATAAGTTCAGTTGGTTGACAATGCTTTCGTGTGCTATGTTGACAATTTCTTCCGTGCAATCACTTTGGGTATGAAGCCAGGCTTGTTGCGCCAGTTGCTGCACATAGTAGGGGTGCGCCTCCACCTTGTCGACTATCAGTGCTGCAAGTCCGTCGCTGATGTGTTTACCTGTTTTCTCGAATCTTGTGGTGATGAAAGGTATCCAAGCCTTTTTGGCTATTTTTTCAAGGAACATGATTTCGCCGAACTTGTAAAACGGCATTTCGTAATTGCCGAAAATATCCAATAGCATGTGGCGTTTGCTGCCGTAGAGGCAATAACCTACGCTGTTGTGGTGCTGCCAGTGGGCGCGCAATTTGCGTTGAAACCCTATCGGGTCGGCGTAATCGTTCACGTTTTGGAATTCGTCGATG
The DNA here is from genome assembly GCF_056203535.1 of Candidatus Limimorpha sp. NCBI lineage: Bacteria > Pseudomonadati > Bacteroidota > Bacteroidia > Bacteroidales > Candidatus Limimorpha > Candidatus Limimorpha sp. Next base: position 14,676 of record NZ_JBADWU010000015.1, read on the forward strand.
CAGATGATGAACCTTTTCCCTCTTTCGGCAGCGATGCGTTGCGGCAAATCCAGAATTTCGTCTTGCGAGTAATCCTTGTCCTTAAATCCAATGCCTAATCCAACTTCGTAACTTTGCGAGTCGTCGGAAAGCGTGATTTTGGGACCGAAGGAACCTAAGTACTTTTTAATCACAGTGGTGAATTCCTCGAATTTGTTCGTTGAGGCTTTCAGTATTGCGTTGATGTAGGTCCTGAAAAACTGTTCTTCGGTGCGGCAGTTGAAAATATCTAACTGTGCTACATAGTATCTCTTGTCTTGCTTGATTTCGTTGGCTACTTTGTTGACCAATGAGGTTTTTCCCCATCTTCTGGGCGAAATGATGATGATGTTATTCAGACCTTTAAGGTTTTCCGTAAGGCTCTTGCTTTCTTGCTCTCTATCGGTGAAGAATTCGTCTTTTGCTGATTTTCCGTAAACAAATGGTAAGTCCATGGCGTTTTTTTTGTAATTTTACTGCAAATGTAATAACTTTATTTCAAATAATCTTATTTCAAATCATTTTATTTCAAATAAAACTATTTCAAATGATTTAATTTCATCGGCCAATATTGCAGAAAATTCTGTAGGTTTCTGTTGTATTATATTGATTGCAAATCACTTGACAAAATCGCTTTGGGAAAATAAAAATCAACAAACAAGTGGAAACAAAGAAATAAATGCTAACTTTGCGGTGTTATTTGGCTTTGCACCTAAAGGGCCTCGGTGCTGAGTCAAATGGCACTAGAGAAAAATAGTATTTTGAGGTCCCTTAATATAGTCATTATGCCACTCTTCAACCCGACAAAACGAGCCCAGTTGGCTCATGTCTCAAATCTCATCAGCATGGCGTGCCTCGATGGTCAGCTTACGCAAAATGAGCATGATTATATTCTTCTGGTAGCCAAGGAATTTGGCCTTACGCAAGCCGAACTTGACCAATGCTTTAAAGACAGCGACAATCTCATTATCGAGATTCCGAAGTCTGATGACGACAAGGTGGATTACATGAAGAACCTCGTTTCCATGATGTTTTCCGATGGCGTCATCGATAAGCAGAAAAGGAGTCTTGCCGAGCATATTTGCGAAAAATTCGGCTATGATGGCAAGCAGGCTGTCGATATCATCTATGACGACCTCATGAAGGAGATTCGGGAAAGCGAACCCGAAGGCACGGCTGATAATGGCGAAATGACGGAAGAAGAGTTCCGCAAGGAACTGAACATCCGCCTCAATAAAGCAGCCCAATGCCTTATGGATAACGATATGTCGGGTGCTTTCGACCAGTTGTTCTATGCGGCGTTGGCTGATGAAACGGCTCGCCGTCTCTTCTTGCGTATCGTTCGCGGCGTGTATCCTATGTACATGCTCACCGACAAGCAAGTCGCCGAGATGAAGAAACTCTCCGATGAGGGCTATGCCATTGCGAAATATGCCTTGGGCCGCTATCACCAGCTGGTTCAGCCCGATGAAGACTCGATGAAGCGAGCCTACGACCTTTTCGTTGCCGCTGCCGACAAAGGCATCGGTGACGCTATCTTTGCCTTGTCCTTGTTTTACCGCGATGGCCGCGTAAAGCAAGCCAATAATCAAAAACATGTCAGTCTCCTTGGGCAAGTCGATAATCAGACATACCTCAAGCTCCGCGAAGATGCCATCGAAAAGGGCAGCGTTAAGGCGTTCTATCAGAAGGCAAAGGACATCATGTATGGCTTGAATGACTACGAGGCTGACCCGAAATATATACTCGACTTTGTTTCCAATATTCTGAAAGATGTCACGGGCGATGACGAAAAGGATATCTTTGAAATTGAACCTGAATATTACGATTTGTTGGGCCGTGCCTATCAGGAAGTGGGCAACATTGAAAAGGCTGAAGATGCCTATATTCAAGCAATCAGTTTCGGTTTCTACGAATCGATAAGCAGTCTCATCCTGATGATGTGCTATGACGAGAATGGCAATTTGACCGAGAAAGAAATGTTCGACAAATATGTCGAAATTGGCATCCAGCATAACGATGCTTTCTGTTATACCTTGCGAGGCGACATTACCAAGAATGAATATGACAAGCTCAGCAAGAGAGAACAAATTAGGAAGACGGAACAAATCAAGGCCGATCTGGAGAAAGGCTACCAATTGGGCGACAACATAGCGCCATGGATAATGGGTAAAAACTATTATTTCGGCAACTTCGGGTTCGAGGAAAACGACGAAGAGGCCTGGGATTGGTTCAACCTTGGAGCCGCGTACTTCAGTTCAAACTGCTACAGCATGATGGCCACGATGATTGATGAAGGCCATTGTCCTGTCGAAGTCCCCGAAAGTTTCCGACCCTTCTGCCTGCTTTGCGCCTATCGCAATGGCGACGACAGCCGTTTGGAAGATGTCATTGAAGCTTATCAGAATGGACAACTCGATGATTTCAAGGAGGAGATCGAGAAATACTATCTGCCTTTGTATGAGAATATTGCACCGGCAGAAGAAGATGAGGAACAAACCGATGGCGGCCTCATTGACGAAGGTATTCCGCTTATTGCCATTGTCCATACCGATGCCACTGCCGACATCATCGAGTTTGATGTCGATAATTGGAGCGAAATGGCTGATTTCATTAGTGCTGACCGACTTCACGCCTTGCGCGTGCAGCCACTCTTCGAGATCGGGCATAAGGCCGGATATGAGGAAAAGGTGACGGGCTGGACCGACAAAAACGGTCAGCAGAAACGGCTGCCGATTAACAGCGTCGGGCAAAAAATTTCTCGCGAACCTATTGCCGGCGACATCATCCTGACGCTTGAAGACGACGACCACAACCCGATGAGTTTCTACGATATCAACGCCTTGCGCCGCGTGCTGGAAGCCTTGGGCGCCACCATCGCAAACATTTGTCTCGATGACGATAACTACGACGACGATGGCAGATTTGATGCATGGAGCTAAACATTGCCAACTAATAATATTCCGTTATGAACGCAGCAGAATACAAAGCCCGGATGCAGCAGAAGAAACAGAACCTGCTGTTGCCTGAAATACCACGCTACCGACAACTCACCGAACAGCTTTACCAAGCGCTTCAGGGCGATGTGGTTTACGATCTTATGAAACGCATCGGTGCCGACAAGATGGATGACCGCCACTTGCGCATCAAAATGGAAGGCGAAAGCCTGAAGGTGAGCGAAAGCGTCACGCCGCATCTTTACAAACTGCTTGAAGGCGTGAAGGAAGCGCTGAATTTCGTGCATCCCGTCGATTTCTTTGTCGTCAGCAGTTCCTCACTCAATGCGGGTGCCTATTGCTATACCTCCATCGACCCTGATAGCCCTTACATCGTGCAAATCAATTCGGCCTTGATTGATGTGATGAGCGAAAAGGAACTCTGCTCGGTGGTGGGTCACGAACTGGGCCATCTTGCCGACGAAAACATGTTCCTGAAAGACATCATCAGTTTCGTTTTTCCGCCCGATCCGCAAACTGGAATGCCTAACCTGCCCTTGCCTTTGCGCTATAAGTTTTTCCTGTGGAAGCAGATGAGCGAACTCTTCGCCGACCGCTACGGTTATCTTGCCGTAAAGGACCTTGAGGCCTGCATTTCATCAGAATTCAAGCTAAAATCAGGACTGAAACTGGACAAGATGGAAGTCAATATTCCAGCGTTCATCGAGGAAAACAGAAACATTTTGGGACACTACATCAACGGTAAGGGCTTGAGCCTTAACGATGGTTACACGCATCCGGTCAGCCCAATCCGCATTGAGGCCCTCAACTTGTTTGCCAATGCGCGTACTGAAAAGGAACTCAACGATGGAATGAATGTGCTCATCGATGCCATAGCGCGACTCAACACCGAGGAAATTGAGGACTACATGGTGTATTTCATGGCTTCGGCGGGTCTCATCATGGCCAATGCCGACGGACAGGTCACGCAGGAAGAAATCGAGCACATACTGCTCTCCATGTCGAGCTATTACATGTTCCCGATGTCGATTTTGGAACAAGTCAGTCAAGGCGACTGCTGCAAGATTTTCAACGAGAGCGTGCAAAGAATCCTGGACATCAATCCTGACATGAAAGCCGACTTGTTCAGTTATATCGTTAACCTGACGGTGACCGACCACAAGTTCGACCAGAAGGAACTCGACCTCATGTTCCAAATCGGGCACCAGCAGTTTGGCTTCAGCGATGAAGTGATATTTAGTTTCCTCACTGCTGGCATCCGCCAAAACTTCATTCCATCCATCAGTTCTATTAGCTAAACTTTGGTGATGGTTGATTTGAACTCTTCGGCTCATAGACGGCCTTTTTTTGAGGCCGTCATTCCCGCGCAGGCGGGAATCTCATCGTGTGTAAGAGAATTATTATACTTTTGAACCTTTTTCTGATTATGGACAACAAGAGAACGCAAATACGCACGCAGCAGCAAGTCCAGCCTAAGACTAAAGCTGAACAACATCCTTCCGACCTTCGAAAATGCCCGCATTGCGGTGCCAAAATCGACAAGACGGCTGAATTTTGTCCACATTGCGGAAAGAAACTCGTTGATTATTGCACTTTTTGTGGTGCACCAATGGAATCTGGCGAAAGCGTGTGTGAGGAATGTGGTATGCCCGCCAGCGGCGTAAAATGTCCTAATTGCGGCACTTTGAATGTACGTTCCTATTGCCGCCATTGCAACACAGCCCTCACCAAGGCAGCCCAACGTGCCATCGAAAAGGCCAAGCAAGACCCGAAAGTGCAACAGGTGGCGGCACTCATCGACCGTGCTGTCGAACTGGAATCCTTGCTCGAAAAGCAACAAGTTCAGGTCACCGAAGCAGAACAGAGTTTACTGGAACTCCTTGGCCAGCAAGCCGAGACATTCGATGCAGAGCAAGTCAAGGCGGAATATCAGCAAGTTGTCAAAGACATCAACCAGCTTTTTGACGAAATGCTACCTCCCGCTGGCAGCACACCGCAAGAGCAATACAACTATTATTCGGCACGCAAGGTCGCCATCGAAACTACTCGCAAGGTACATATCCATACCGAAGAAAAAGTCAGGACAGGCTGGGTGTGCAACTATTGCGGCTGTTTCCACAATCAGCCCAGCGAATGCTGCGAACCATGGCGCGGCGGAACCTGGCAGTACGAAACCATCATTGTTGACAAGGATGTGGTGGAAACCACTAAGGAATATAAATATGAGGACTAAATTATGTCAGACCTTTCCGAACGATTGAAAAGCGCAAAGAAGCAGCCTCCGCAAGGAACGGCAACGGCTCCACAAGATACCGCTACAGTTCCACAAGGTACCGCAACAGCACCTCAAGGAACGGCTACGGCTCCACAAGGCACAGCAACGGCCCCGCAAGGTGACACTTTGCACTGTGGATCGCAAGCTGACATCATTGTAAGAGATGATGGCAAAGTGCTGAAAATCTATAAGGAAGGCTACACTTTAAACGCATCCGTCCTTCCTTTGGTGAAGCAGTTGTGTGGCAAAGGCTACCTCATCGACCTCTACGATTTTGGCACCATGAACTACCAGGGCGAGCAGCGTTTCTTCGAACTGATGCAACATTGTCCGAAAGGGGCAGTGAGCGATTTCAACCTGAAAGGCAACAAGGACGCCATCATGAAAATCGCATTGAAGACGGCCATGGCGCTCGACCAATGTCATCGCTTGGGTTTCATTCACAAGGATGTGAAACCGGCCAACATATTGGTTAACAACGAATCGACTTGGGACTGTCTGCTTTGCGATTTCGGCATTGCCGATATTCTCGACCACGGCAAGGTGCAGACTTTGCAGAGCCGGACTCCCATATATGCCGCGCCCGAAGTCTATGACCCTGCCAGCACGGTCATCATCGACAACAAGACCTACTGCAACCTGACCCCCGCCGCCGATTTCTACTCATTGGGCATGACCATTCTCAGCCTTTGGTATGGCGAATCGGCTTTCCGCGCCAAGGAAACGCTGATGGCCATGCAAAAAGCCCACGATGGCATCGTAGTGCCTACCGACATGCCCGAACCCCTGTTTACCATCACGCGTGGACTGCTGACCCGAGATCCGGCCCATCGTTGGGGCTTGAAACAGATTCAGGATTTCGTCAAAGGAAAGAAAGTTGAGATTTACGACGAGACCAAGGCTAAAGGTCTCAATATCATATATAACAGCAGCAAAAACCAGATTGCGCACACTCCCGAAGAACTGGCTGCTTTCATGGTTGAAGATGCCGATCTGGCTAAGAAATTCCTTTACAGCGGCAAAATCAGCAAGTGGCTTGAGTATTGCCCTGAATTGCAAGTCGAAATCGAAAAGATTGTCGAAGAGGACTATCCCGACGACGAAACCATGGGCTTTTTGGCTGCCGTCCACACGCTGAATCCTTTCTGCGACCTTAACCTTTGCTGCGATGTCAAGCATCCCGACTATGCCATGACCGGTGAAGCCATCGGGCGCTTGCTCAACAAGGTGTATTATCTCTATTTCACGAAGAACAACGCCGATGACGACGCGCTTTTGAGCGATTTCGACGGGGCGAAAGCTGAAAAGATTTATGGTCCTGAGTTGGCTTACAACATCGTTTGGAGTTTCCAGAATGGTGGCGATGCCGACTATCTGCCTTGGTTTTTCGACCACAAGGGAAATCGTTTTGCGAAACAGCGCAAATGGTTCGGTTACTGCGTTACTCCTTCAAAAGACGATGAGAAAAAAGCCGGTCCGAAAGACAGAAACTATAAGGACCAGGTGGCGATAATGAAAGCCATCGTCGGCTATGGCGCAATGCCCGAATATCGTCTTTCGCGCACAGGCCAAGTGCTGAAAAATCTCGATGATTTCCTGAAGGCTCCAAAAAAGGAACTGAAATACGATTTGCAGAACGACAAGGGTTTGCGCGGCTGGCTCGCGGTGCAATATCAAGAAAACCCCAATGCCGACTTTAAACCGAAATATGCCTACGAGAAACTTTTGGAGCAATACGTTCAAGCCTTGGGTGTGGCCGATACCGACAACGAAAATTTCGAGAGGTTCATCGAAGCACGTACAGAAGCTCAATCTGTTTCGGACAATGCCAAAGGCAAAATCAAGCGCAACTGGGCGCGTAGCGTCATCCAAAAGGTGCTGGCCGTGGCTTTGGCTTTTATTCCGGCAATATATTTATTCATTAAAATCATAATCAGTCTTTATGCCAATCCAACTGTCGATACAAGTTCGATTCAGATTAATAGTTGGTTTTTTATTGTGTTAGGCATTGTTACAATCATAGTTTCTTATAAGCTTTTTGACAGTCTTGGCTGTTTCGTTCCTCTCGTCATTGGTGTAGCGACTTCAATAATCATCTTGCTGTTGATTAAGTTTTTAGGTCAGTATATTGTCTGGATTTATGGTTTGGTCGTCTTGGCAGCCATTGTGTTTTTCAGCATCAAGACGCTTTTTGATTTCAGTCCGTTTGTGCGAGACGCAAAGTCCGTAGCGAATCCTGGTTTTGAGGAACTTACGCTTGAACCTTTGTACTTCGCTTTCAACGACGAGAAACATTTTGATTCCTCGCTCAATGGTGTCGTTGATGGCAAATCGATAGAATATTGGAAACTCGACTTGCAAGACCGATGGAAGTGGGTCGGCATTTTCATTGGCGTCGTGTTGATATTAGGCGCTATGAGTCTTTTACTGCCCAATGACACACCGAAAATAAAAGGTGAGACCGAGACGACCATCGTTAATGATTCCATCATGGTTAATGATTCAATAAATGTTGATTCAGCCGTTCAGTGAGTTTGCAAAAATTGCATTTTCGTGCAGTTTAGACGATGAAAAATTGCATTTTTGTGCAGTTTGGAAGGTAAAAATTTGCATTTTTGTGCAGTTTAACTATGATTTGTTTGTGTAATACCATGATTTTTATGTACTTTTGCACTCACATTTAAGATGGTTTACACTATGATTAAGAACTTGCAACGTATTTTGGAATCGCAGCGCGAAGAATTGAAGGATTTGGATGTGACGGCTTTGTGTTTTCGTAATGAAGAGGCAGAAGTCAATTTGGACAGCAATCTTGCCCAAGTGGTTATTGGCGTTAGGCGAAGCGGCAAGTCAACGCTCTGCCAGAAAGTGTTGATTGAAAGCAAGTTGCTGTTTGCATACGTCAACTTCGATGACGAAAGGTTGGCAAAGGCAAAAACGGACGATTTGGACGATGTGTTGCAGACGTTGTATTGTGTCTATGGCTCATTTACTCATCTGTTGTTGGACGAGGTGCAAAACGTGAAGGATTGGCCGTTATTCGTCAATCGGTTGCTACGTCAGCACATTCACCTTATAATGACTGGCAGTAACGCCAACCTGCTCAGCAGCGAACTTGCTACACACCTTACCGGACGTTACCACCAGATTGAACTATTTCCGTTTTCATTTATGGAGTATTGCCGCATGAAAGGTGTGGATTTGAAATCAGGGAGCGTGAAAGGATTGGGACTTCGGCAAAATGCGCTTAATCAATATATTATGGATGGCGGTTTTCCCGAACTGCTTACCTTACCCGATGTGGATAAGCATGACTATGTGCAATCACTCATCAAGGCAATTGTCGAAAAAGACATTTGCAAGCGATACAAAGTCCGTTATCCGCATACAATAGCAGAATTGGCCAACAAAATGCTGGATTGGTTTTGTCAGGAGAAATCGTATAGCGACATTGCTGAGGAGCAGGACATACGTTCGGTACACACGGTCAAGAATTACATTGACTATCTGAAAAATGCATATCTGTTAGCCATAATGCCGCTTTTCTCTCTCAAAAGCAGTGAACGCAATGGTATGCGCAAGACATACGCCATCGACCCTGCCTTTATTAATGAGCATGAGAATGTTTTGCTCACGGAAAGTTATGGGCTTAGATTAGAAAATGTAGTGGCCATTGAATTGCTTCGTCGTCTGCATCAAGACTATCAACAAGTATATTATTTGCGTAAGACTCGCGAGTATGAGTGTGATTTTGTGGTGGTTGAGCGGTCGCATGTGCAACAACTCATTCAGGTGACGTATGATTTTGCAGAGCCGTCCGCAAAACTATATAAACGTGAAATCGGTGGATTGCTGAAAGCATCGGCCTATACCCATTGTGATAACATGACGCTGATAGTGATGTATGGCGAAACGGGGCAAATCGTTGAAGACGGGAAAATCATCCATGTGATAAGTGCAGCTGATTGGCTGTGCGGGAAGGAGTAAGTTTTGAAGAGTCAAGAAATTGAAGATGGTCTCCAATAACATACATCACTTTTACTTGTGGAAATGTTTTTTATTTCATTTTGTTCGTTGGATTTGAGATATTTTCTGCATAAGATGTATGGAATGTTTTTTTTGATATTTTTGCCACAATGAAATCTAAAATTTGATAATATGATAAAAAATGTATTGCAATTGTTACTATTGACATGTGGAGTATTCTTCTTTGTGGCATGTGATGAAAAGAAGGTTGAGTTTAACATAAATGAAGATTCTGAGAAATCTGATCATTGTTTTGCTCTTGTGAAGATTGGTGATTTGGATAATTGTAAATGGGGATATGTTGATAAGTTTGGTAAATTTGTTATTAAACCGCAGTTTGATTTTGCTTATGGTTTTAACGAAGGTTATGCAGCCGTGTACGTTGACGGTAGATGGGGTTTTATCGATCAGAATGGACAGTATATTATTAATCCACAGTTTAGTTATGCATTTTGGTTTTCTGATGGTTTGGCCGCTGTTGAACAAGATGGTAAGTTTGGGTTTATTGATCAAAATGGACAATTTGTGATTAACTCGCAATTTGATTTTGCATATCCTTTTTCTGAAGGTTTGGCTGCTGTGAATATTGGTGATAAATGGGGCTTTATCGACAAATCTTGTCAATACATTATAAATCCACAGTTTGAAGATGCAAGGTTTTTTGATGATGGTTTGGCTCCTGTAAAGATGGATGGGAAATGGGGATATATTGATAAAAAAGGACAAATTCTTATAAATCCCCAGTTTGAATTAGCATCGAAGTTTAGTGAGGGTTTGGCAACTGTTATGTTATGCAACAGATATGGATATATTGACAATACGGGGCAATATGTTATTAACCCTCAGTTTGATAATGCAAGTGGTTTTACTGAAGGCTTATCTGCTGTTGAAATTGACGGAAAATATGGATTTATAGATAAAAGCGGCCAATTCATTATTAGACCCCAATATTATTATGCAGGTAATTTTTCCGATGGCTTAGCTGTTGTGAAAATTGGAGAAAAATATGGCTATATTGATAAGAGCGGAAAAGTTGTTATTAGCCCACAGTTTGATGAAGCGTTGGGGTTTTCTAAAATTGAATGATTATTTATTGTTTCGATTGGCCAGAATTGATTATAAATTATCATTATCTGTGATTTTTTACCCTAAAAATTTGAATATTAAGGCGTTTTAAAATGAAAACATGTGAACACTGCCATAAGCAAAACCGTAACGAGGCTAAGTTCTGCAAACACTGCGGAACGGCTTTTCAGACATCTGTAAATCAGATGAATCAGGAGTTTTATGCCAAGGATGAACTGTTTGCTGAAATCGAGAAATATAGGGATAGGGCGAAAGTCGCAGCCCAACTCAGGAAGAATGGTGCCAATGTGCATATACAGATGGATGCCGTCATTTTGGGCAAGGCCGGAACGGGGAAGCGTTTCATGGTCAATAAACTTTTCGAAATCTTGCTCAAGGCGGGCATGGTGAGCCAGCCGAAGCCTAAAGTCGTTGATGCTGCCGATTTCAAGATTTGGATGGACAAGTTCGATGAGCATCTTGACGAAGTCAAGGAGGGTGTTTTGGTGCTGACCAATGTGCAGAAACTTCTGCCTAATGGCGATGCCAACGATGTGAACGACCTCGACCGCTTGTTTTCGCGTATGCGCAACAATGCCAGCAAGATGCCTTTCGTTTTCATGACCGGTTTGAGTCGTGGCTTGGAGGAGTTCCTTTCCAGCAATCCCGATGCGGCTTCCTTGTTCGAGTTCCGTTTCGCCCTGAAGCCTTTCGACGAAAAGGCCTTGATGCAAATCTGCGCCCTTTCGTTGAAGGAAAAATACAAGTTGATTTTATCGCCCGAAGCGGCCAAAAAGCTGCAATCGCATTTCGAATGGCTTTTGCGCAAGGGCGAAGGCACCGAAAGCAATGGCCATTTGGCCGATGCCAAGGCTGAAGAATTGGCGATAAGCGCCTTGAGCAGAGGAAGTCAACAAATTGATGAGCAAGATATTAAAGGTGAAATATTCGTTCCGCGTACCGAAGTCGAGATTTGGAAGGAACTTGATGATTTCATCGGCTTGCAAAGTGTGAAAGACGAGATTCATAAAATCATTGACAATATTATGGAAACCCAACGCGAAAACGGTCCCGATGCCAAGTTGTGCATCAGCGACCACTATGTGTTTTCGGGCAATCCCGGAACGGGAAAGACGACCATCGCACGCATCTTTGCCGACATTCTCGGTGCCTTGGGCGTTCTTCCAAAAGGTCAGTATGTCGAAGTGGCGGGCAAGGACTTGATTTCCGATGTTGTGGGTGGCACTGAACGCAATATTCAGGAAGCCGTTGACCGCGCCATGGGCGGCGTGCTTTTCATCGACGAAGCCTACGGCCTCAACGACGGACAGTTTGGCAAGGCTGGAATTGACAAGCTGGTGCCGATTTTGGAAAACAGGAAAGGTGAGTTCGTGTGTATTGCAGCTGGTTATCGTGATGAGATGAAGGAATTCCTGAAAATGAATCCGGGTCTGCCTTCGCGTTTCAAGAAACAGATTGCCTTCCCCGATTATAACGCCACCGAGTTGGAACTGATATTCAGAAGCATGGCTCAAAAGCGCGGCTTTACTTTCAGCAACGAGGCCGACGAGAAGATGCACATCGAATTTGAAAATATGTATAACCGTCGCAGCGAGACCTTTGGCAACGCCCGCGACGTGCGTAATTTCCTTGATGCCGCCATCGAAAGACGCGGTGTCAGATTGCGCACGATGAACGATGCTGAGGTTGCACAGGAAGGCAAATTATTGACCTACGACGATATTGCGGGTGAAAGCGCGCGCAATTCATTTGACATAAAAGAGGTGATGAAAGAGCTTGATGCCTTGGTGGGTTTGGAAAATGTCAAGGAAAGTCTGAACGACCTGGCCGTCACCATTCGGCGCGAACAGCAGTTGGCGCAACGCAAGAACCGTACACCTAAAATCACCTTGAGCCATTACCTGTTTTTGGGCAATCCGGGTACGGGCAAGACCACCGTGGCACGACTGATGGGCAAGATTCTCTGCTCGTTGGGCGTCATCCCGACTGCCGATGTCTATGAAGTGACCCGCGACGACCTTGTGTCGCACTTTGTGGGCGAAACGGCATTGAAAACCAAGGAAGTGGTGATGAAAGCCATGGGCGGCGTGCTCTTTATTGACGAAGCTTATTCGCTTTGCTCTGGCGGTGCTGGTGATTATGGTCCCGAGTGCATCAACACCTTGGTGCCGCTGCTCGAAAACCACAAAGGCAAGTTCGTTTGCATTGCCGCTGGTTACACGCGCGAAATGAACCAGTTCCTTGACCAGAACTCAGGCCTCAAATCGCGTTTTGACGAAACCATTATCTTTGAAGATTACGATGTTGATGACTTGGAAAAGATTTTCGTTTCGATGGCCACAAAGAAGGAATACATCATCGCTGAGGATGCCGCAGCTGCCATTCGCGATTTGTTTGTGCGGGTCTATGCCTCGCGCGACAGGAATTTCGGCAATGGCCGAACCGTGCGCAAAGCCTTGGACAAGGCCATCAAGAACCTCTCGAAACGCACGGCTTTCGACGACACGCTCGACGACGATGCCCTGATGACCTTCACTGCTGCTGATATCAATAACATTAAAATAGAGGAGATAATGTGATGAAGTGTCCGTTTTGCAAAGCAATCATTGACGATGATAGCCGCTACTGCGACCAATGCGGCAAAGAACTGCATTTTTGCCCCGAATGCGGTCAGCCGAAAAGGGGAACGGAATGCCCAGCTTGCGGTGCCGATTTGATTTCGGCTGAAGCATTTTTCAATACTGGCGGGACTGAACCTAAGCCTGAACCAAAAGAACAGCAAACTGCAAATCCGACACATGAAATGACCATGGTGGGCGATGGCTTTAACTTGAAACTCAAGGAAGGCATCTTTGGCCGAACCCAAGGCATTTATCCCGAGTTTGGCAGTTCCATCTATATTTCCGGCATTCACGGCGAACTGCGTTTCCATGACGGGCAATGGCAAATCCGCGATTTAGGTAGTCGCAACGGCACTTTCGTCAACGGCATAAGGCTTGCGCCTAACGTCTGGACGAATATAAATATTGGCGATCAACTGAAAATTGCAACCACACGTCTTTCCGTAAAATGACGAAGTTAGAGATTGAAGCCATCAGCGGCAAAGGCTTAAAGCGCGACAACAACGAAGACATGATTTCGGTGAGCGGAGTCATGTTGCGCAACGACAGTTTAACCTTGCCAGTCGAATTTGACGACGACTCCTGTTTTTACCTTCTCCTTGCCGATGGCATGGGTGGCCACGAACATGGCGAACGCGCTAGTCAAATGCTGCTCGAACATCTCAAAGATTTCTTTACCGTAAATGATTTCAACGAAAAGGATTTTGAGAAGGAGATTTGTGATAGCGTTTTGGCATTCAGTCGTTTCATGAACAATCAAGCTTCGGAGGAAGGACAGATTCGTCCGATGGGTTGCACGCTGACAGGTGTGGTGTGGCTGAAAGGCAAGATATATGTACTGAATGCAGGCGACAGCCGCACCTACCGTTTTCGCAACGGCACTTTGAGGCAACTCACCATCGACGAAACGGAACGCGGCCTTTCGGGAAATCCTGACGACAGCAAACTGTTGGTCAATTGCATCGGGGGCGGTTGTGTGGGAACCTTAACCCTAATTGACATCACTGGGCGTCTTCGCGTTGGCGACCAAATGCTTATCTGTTCCGATGGCCTCACTGACATGGCCACTGACGAAGAAATAGAATCCGTTTTATCGCAAAGCCAGCAATGCGCCACTGACCTTTATGACCTCGCTTGTCGCAATGGCGGTGCTGATAACATCAGCGTGATTTGCGCAAAGATTGCTGGAGTAATGGACTGATAGTTCCCAATAAATCTATTTCAAATGATTCTGTTCATCGGCCAATATTGTGCCTTTTTTTCATAAATCTTTTGTTTCACTGATTTTTCCCTATATTTGCACGGACAAATAGAAAAATAGAATTTGTAAGTTTATTTATCGAGAAAAAGAAAGTATCATAACATATTATTAACCAAGCATTAACTATTATTTCGCGTTCAAAGAAAAAAGTCCGGAAAACGATTTTCTAACGAATCGGAAATAGTGTTCACGGTAAGCCGAAAAAGGCAGTCCCTATAATCCTTGAAATGTTAATGCTCATACCGTTCTGGTGTGAGCTTTATCTATAAGGATTGGCGGGTTTCTTTCCGGACTTCCCGTGAACGCGAGTAGAAAAGCCACACCTTTTCTATGTCCATTCGGGAATCGATTGATAGTGATGCGCAAAACTATCAATTGTCAAATGAAAGAAAAGGTAAAAAGTGTAAAAAGATTAAACACTATTTTAATTTTATCTTTAGTGTTTAATGTGGTATTGTTTGCTGGCATTATGTATGTTGGCGTTGTGAAGACGAGTTTTTTTAAACGTCAATGTGCCCGAATCGGTCTTTGTGAAATGTCTCCGCAAGAATCAGGAAACTATTGGTGCATCAAAGGATGGACCAACACAATAAAAAAACTGAATCTTGACATTGATGTCGTGTTTTTTGGAAATTCGATTACTTGTGGCGGTCAATTTCAGGATTATTTTCCAGATGTAAAAACATGTAATTTGGGTTGTCCTGGTGATGAGTTGGAAGGAATGCTCCTACGGGTGGAACAAATAAAAACATTGCAGCCGAAGAAACTATTTGTCATGGCTGGAATTAATGGGCTATATTTGAAAACGGATAAGGTTTTTGAAGAGAAGTATCAAAGGCTTGTTGATTCAATTCGGGAATCGGTTCCAGAAACTGAAGTCTATCTTCAGAGTATTCTTCCTATTTGTAAGACGAAGAGAAGTTCTGCAAAATTGGACAATGAAAAGATAAAAAGAAGCAATGAAATTATTCGTGAAATTGCAGAGCGCTCGAATTGTGTATATGTTGACCTGTTTTCTTTGTATGAAGAGAATGGTCAAATGCCTGAAAGATTATCAAGAGATGGTGTGCATCTTTTCCCTGAAGCATATAGTATTTGGGCGGATGCGATTCGTCAATATGTTGAGTGAAATCAATTGCCTTTCTGAAAAGTCCACACATCTTTGCTTCAAGTGTAACCGCAGGAAATCGGATAAATAAGTGCAAGTATTTCAACTTTTTTCTTGTTTGCATTTGAAAAAGTTGTACTTTTGCACCCTCAAAATTAAGTATTTATTATTAACCATTAAAAGAAGGAAGTGTTTTAAAATGATTATTGTTCCTGTAAAAGAAGGCGAAAGCATCGACAGAGCTTTGAAGCGCTACAAGAGAAAGTATGAAAAGACCGGCGTCGTGAAAGAATTGCGCGAACGTCAAAAATTCACCAAGCCATCAGTGCTGAAGCGTGCTGCTCACATGAAGGCTGTCTATGTGCAGAAACTCCGTGACGCTGAAGAGAATATCTGATTCTCCCCTCATAGGAAAATAATTTTTTTAGGGAAAACTTCGTTGTATAAGCATTTTTTGCTTACTTTTACAACGAAGTTTTTTTTTTATGCTCATCGACCAATTTGCAACATATATCGAAGCCGAAAAACGCTATTCTCCGCTGACTGTCAAGGCCTACCGCCGTGATTTGGAGGAGTTTTCGGATTATCTTGCAAAGACTTACGAAACCAGCGATTTGCTTCAGGTTACTGCCGTCATGGTGAAATCGTTCATGGCTTTGCTCAAGGAAAATGGTCTGGCAAACAAAAGCATAGATAGGAAAATCTCGACTTTGCGGTCGTTTTACAAGTATTGCCTTCGCGAAGATCTCATCCGCGTCAGCCCGATGATGAAAGTGAAGTCTCTGAAATTGCCAAAATCTTTGGTGAAGTTTGTGCCCGAATCGGATATGGAAAAGATTTCGTTTGGCGATGCTGACGATTTTCAAACAAAACGCGACGAACTCTTGTTTGAGTTATTGTACCAGACTGGTATGCGTCAGGCCGAAATGCGCGGTTTGCGTGATGCCGATGTCGACAAGGCGGAAATGAAAGTCAAAATCGTTGGCAAACGCAATAAAACGCGTTTTGTTCCGTTAAGTCATAAAATGCTCGGCATGATTGACCACTACAGGCAGTTGCGCGATGCGGCGTTTCCCGAACATGACGATCGTCTGCTCGTGAACGACAAGGGGAAGGAGATGACACCCTACTATATATATAATAAGGTGCATCAGATGCTGGAGGGCGTGACCACCTTGAAGCAGAAAAGTCCGCACGTCTTGCGCCACACTTTTGCGACGCACTTGCTCGACGAGGGAGCCGACTTGCGTGCCATTCAGGAACTGCTGGGCCATGCCGACCTGTCATCAACGCAGATATATGCACACACAACGATAGAACAACTTAAGAAAATTCATAAACAAGCTCATCCGAAAGGATGATTAAAAGAAAGGAGTTTATTATGAACGTAACGATTAATTCAGTTCACTTCAAGGCTGATCAAAAACTTGAAGACTTCATCACAAAGAAAGTGGAGAAGGTTTGCGAAAAATATGCCGAGGTTATTGGCGCTGAAGTCAACCTGAAATTAGACAACAACGACACGCCGGAAAACAAGATTGCCGACATCCGCATCGTCTTGAAGGGTGATGACCTGTTCGCAAGCAAGCAGTCAAAGACCTTTGAAGAGTCAGTTGACACCGCAGTCGACGCTCTGAAGAAGCAATTGGAGAAATATAAGGGTAAAATCGCAAAGTGATAATGCGTTGATTTATAGTCTTATAAACTTTAAATTCAATTTTTTTTGAAAAAAATCTCCAAAATTGATTGTGGATTCAAGAAAAGTGAGTATTTTTGCGCACTCTTTCAGCAATGAGGGGGTGCGCTTTTAAGAAGCAAAACAATGTTCTTTCACATGATGCCGGTATAACTCAGTTGGTAGAGTAGCTGATTTGTAATCAGCCTGTCGGCGGTTCGAGTCCGTCTACCGGCTCAGTTAAAAAAGCGGGGGAGTCGCATAGTGGCAATTGCAACAGACTGTAAATCTGTCCTCGGATGAGTTCGGTGGTTCGAGTCCACCTTCCCCCACAAGTCAAGCGGAAGTAGCTCATTTGGCAGAGCGAAAGCCTTCCAAGCTTTAGGTGGCGGGTTCGAGCCCCGTCTTCCGCTCAGATGAATGACAAGCCGATGTAGCTCAGCGGTAGAGCACTTCCTTGGTAAGGAAGGGGTCGGGAGTTCAATTCTCCCCATCGGCTCGATTTTTCGTGTAAGAATTATAAAGTATAACCTTAAGTAAATAAATAGAACAATGGCAAAAGAAAAATTCGAAAGAACTAAACCGCACGTCAACATTGGTACTATCGGCCACGTTGACCACGGCAAGACCACTTTGACAGCTGCTATCACATTGCACCTTGCAAAGAAGGGTCTGTCAGAAGTCAAGTCATTTGACTCAATCGACTCAGCTCCAGAAGAAAAGGAAAGAGGTATCACCATCAATACAGCTCACGTTGAGTACCAGACTGAAAATCGTCACTATGCTCACGTTGACTGCCCTGGTCACGCTGACTATGTTAAGAACATGGTTACCGGTGCTGCTCAGATGGACGGTGCTATCATCGTTGTCGCTGCTACCGACGGTCCTATGCCACAAACCCGTGAGCACATCCTGCTCGCTCGTCAGGTCGGTGTGCCTCGTCTGGTTGTGTTCCTGAACAAGTGCGACCTTGTTGATGATGAAGAATTGCTCGAATTGGTCGAAATGGAAATTCGTGACCTCCTTGCTAAGTACGAATTCGATGCTGACAATACTCCTATCATCCGTGGCTCAGCTCTGGGTGCTCTGAATGATGACCCAGCATGGTCTGGTAAGATCGACGAATTGATGGAAGCTTGCGATACCTGGATTCCAGAACCACAGCGCGCCGTTGATAAACCATTCCTGATGCCTATCGAAGACGTGTTCTCAATCACAGGTCGTGGTACCGTTGCTACTGGCCGTATCGAAACTGGTGTCATCCACGTTGGTGATCCTGTTGATATCCTCGGTATGGGTGCTGAAAAGCTGAAATCAGTTGTTACCGGTGTTGAAATGTTCCGTAAGATTTTGGACGAAGGTGAAGCTGGCGATAATGCTGGTCTGCTGCTCCGCGGTATCGACAAGGACGAAATCCGTCGTGGTATGGTTATCGCAAAGCCAGGTTCAGTGAAGCCTTACAGCCACTTCAAGGGTCAGGTTTACGTTCTGTCAAAAGAAGAAGGTGGCCGTCACACCCCATTCCGTAACAAGTATCGTCCTCAGTTCTACTTCAGAACAACTGACGTTACCGGTGAAATCACCCTCCCAGAAGGAATGGAAATGGTTATGCCAGGTGACCACGTCACTATCGATGTTAAGCTGATTGCTGAAATCGCAATGGATAAAGGTCTGCGTTTCGCTATCCGTGAAGGTGGCCGTACCGTGGGTTCAGGTCAGGTTATCGAAATCATTGACGACTAATTTATAAATCAATAGCACAAGGGAGGTGACCAAACCTCACCTCCCTTTTAAACGGGCGTAGCTCAGTTGGTAGAGCATCGGTCTCCAAAACCGAGTGTCGAGAGTTCGAGCCTTTCCGCCCGTGCTTTTTTAATTAAGATTCAATACAAGATGAAATTCGTAAACTACATTAAGGAATGCTACACCGAGTTGAAGGACAAGGTTTCTTGGCCAACTTGGAAAGAATTACAAAGTAGCGTAATCGTTGTGTCCATTGCTTCCCTGATAATCGCTTTGGTGGTTTTCTTGATGGACTTCTCTTTTCAACACATTTTGGAAGCGTTCTATAGACTCTTCTGATTGGTGTATATTGAATCTTTAGTAAGCATTTATAGGCTAACAATCTAATTTGATTTGGAAATGAGTGGCAATAGTGAGAAAAAGTGGTATGTGGTGAAGGCCGTTACTGGTAAGGAGAAAAAGGTAAAGGAATACCTTGAATCCGAAATCAAGAGGCTGAATCTGCAGGATTCTATTTCCAGCATCCTTATTCCGATGGAGAAGGTCTATGAAGTACGTAACGGCAAAAAGGTTTCGAAAGAACGCACTTTTCTGCCAGGTTATGTGCTTGTTGAAGCTATCCTGACGGGTGAGGTTGTTCACGTCATCAAGGACGTGCCTAATGTCATCGGTTTTCTTGGCACAAAGGGCGAGCCGGATCCGCTCCGTCCTGCTGAAGTGAATCGTCTTCTTGGTAAGATGGATGAGTTTCAGGAGATGGGTGAAGGAAACGATTTGGAATTTGTCGTCGGCCAGTCGGTCATTGTCAACGATGGTCCTTTCAGCACTTTCTCTGGCATCATCGAGGAAGTTATTCCTGAGAAGAAGAAACTGAAGGTCGCCGTTAAGATTTTCGGACGCAAGACCCCACTGGAATTGAGTTATTTCCAAGTTAAGATGGAAAGCTAACCTGTATGTGAAGTAAGTGTTTCCTTATGACATTTTAATTAAGGATTAAAAAATGGCAAAAGAAGTAAGCGGATTAATTAAACTGCAAATTAAAGGAGGAGCCGCGAACCCTGCTCCACCCGTTGGCCCTGCATTAGGTTCCAAAGGTGTGAACATTATGGAGTTCTGCAAGCAGTTCAACGCACGTACACAGGATCAGGCTGGTAAGGTTTTGCCAGTCATTATTACTGTCTACAAGGACAAGTCTTTCGATTTCATCGTAAAGGCTTCTCCAGTGGCTGTGTCCATCCTCGAAGTTGGTAAAATCAAGGGTGGTTCCAAGGAACCTAACCGTTCAAAGGTCGGTTCATTGACTTGGGATCAAGTTCGTGAAATTGCTACCAACAAGATGAAGGATTTGAATTGCTTCACCATCGAATCAGCTATGTCGATGGTTGCTGGTACTGCCCGTAGTATGGGAGTCAAGGTTACAGGCGAATCACCTTTAAAGAAAGACTAAGTCTTTAATGCATTTGTAGAACAACAAAAAGTTAAGTAAATGGCAAAAGTATCTAAACAAAGGAAAGAAGCTTTAGCTAAGTTCGACAAAAGCAAGAGTTACTCCTTAAGTGAAGCGGTTAATATCGTAAAACAAATCACTTACACCAAATTTGATGCTTCAGTCGACCTGAACATCCGTCTGGGTGTCGACCCACGTAAGGCCAATCAAATGGTTCGTGGTTCCGTTACACTCCCTCACGGTACTGGTAAGGTTGTCCGCGTCTTGGTTCTTTGTAACCCTGACAAGGCTCAGGAAGCTATCGACGCTGGTGCCGATTACGTCGGCTTGGATGAATACATCCAGAAGATTAAGGAAGGTTGGACCGATATTGACGTAGTGATCACTACTCCTAACATCATGCCTAAAGTTGGTGCTCTTGGCCGTATCCTCGGTCCCCGTGGATTGATGCCAAACCCAAAGACTGGCACTGTTACGATGGATGTAGCAAAAGCTGTTCAAGAAGTTAAAGCCGGTAAGATCGACTTCAAGGTCGACAAGTATGGTATCATCAATGCCGGTGTCGCTAAGGTCAGTTTCTCTCCAGAACAAATCTTTGATAACGCCAAGGAATTGATCCAGACCGTTATCAAATTGAAACCAGCAGCTGCTAAAGGCACGTATGTGAAGAGCATATATGTTTCTAGCACCATGAGCCCGGGTGTGCAGATCGATTTAAAATCAGTAGCAATCTAAATTTGAAAGGAAGTTATTGAAATGAGAAAAGAAGATAAAAATATCGTTATCGACTCCATACTCAGCGAATTGCAAGCTTGTCCTAATTTCTACCTGACTGACGTTTCAGACCTTAACGCTGAAAAGACCAGCCAACTGAGAAGACAATGCTTCAATAGTGGCATTAAGATGTTGGTCGTAAAGAACGCTCTTCTGCATAAAGCAATGCTGAAGATGGAAGGCAAGGATTTCGACAGCCTTTATGACGTTCTTCATGGCTCAACAGCCGTCATGCTTTGCGAGACCGGCAACGCTCCCGCAAAATTGATAAAGAATTTCCGTAAGACCAGTGATCGTCCTATCCTGAAAGGCGCTTTCATCGAAGAATGCTGCTACATTGGCGACAACATGATTGACGCTTTGTGCAACGTTAAGTCGAAGAACGACCTTATCGCCGACGTCATCGCCCTGTTGCAGTCACCTATCAAGAATGTTATCGGTTCCTTGCAGTCAGGTGGTCAGAAACTGTGCGGTATTCTTGAAACATTATCAAACAAAGCAGAATAAAAAAATTGAATGTATCGACATTCGCAACAAATTAACAAGTAAATTATTAACAATTTAAAAAATAGAAGTAAAATGGCAGATCTTAAAGCTTTTGCTGAACAATTAGTGAATCTTAGCGTGAAGGAAGTAAACGAACTCGCTACCATTTTGAAAGAAGAATACGGTATTGAACCTGCAGCTGCTGCTGTTGCTGTTGCTGCTGCTCCTGCTGAAGGCGGTGCTGCCGCTGCAGAAGAAAAGACTTCTTTCGATGTCATCCTGAAGTCAGCCGGTGCTCAGAAACTGGCAGTCGTGAAGCTGGTGAAGGAACTCACAAGCCTCGGCCTGAAGGAAGCTAAGGAATTGGTCGACGGTGCTCCTAAGGCTATCAAGGAAGGTGTGAGCAAAGACGAAGCTAATGCACTCAAAGCTCAACTCGAAGAAGCTGGTGCAGAAGTTGAAGTTAAATAAGAAGGATTTATTTCCCGCAAGTTTTGTGGCATTCAACCTCAGTTCCAAACAGTTTTTTGGGACTGAGGTTTGTGCCTATTATTCGCTTTAAGCGATTGCGCCCCCTTATTTTCATACGTCTTTAACGTTTTTTCACCCTTAAATAACTCATACATTGGATACAAAATCAACTGAAAGAATTAGCTTCGCGTCCATTAAGAAGCCTTTTGAATATCCTGATTTTCTGGACATTCAACTTCAGTCTTTCAAGGAATTCTTCCAACTTGAAACCAACCCTGACAACAGAAAGAACGAGGGTCTTTACAAGGTGTTCAAGGAGAATTTCCCTATCACCGACGCAAGAAACAATTTTGAACTCGAGTTCCTCGATTACTATATTGATGCTCCGCGCTACAGCATTGCGGAATGCATCGAACGTGGCGTCACCTATAGCGTCCCGTTAAAAGCTAAATTACGGTTGTCGTGCAACGATGCTGATCAGCAGGACGATTTCAAACAGATTACCCAAGACGTTTATCTGGGAACCATCCCGTACATGACGCCTCGCGGTACGTTTGTCATCAATGGTGCTGAACGCGTCGTCGTATCTCAATTGCACCGTTCGCCTGGCGTGTTTTTCGGTCAAAGCCAGCATACCAACGGCACCATGTTGTATTCAGCCCGTATCATTCCTTTCAAGGGTTCTTGGATGGAATTTTCAACGGACATCAACAATGTGATGTACGCCTACATCGACCGTAAAAAGAAATTGCCTATCACCACTTTGTTGCGCGCCATCGGTTACGAAACCGATAAGGACATCCTTGATATTTTCAACCTTGCCGAAGAAGTCAAGGTGAGCAAGGCTGGATTAAAGCGCGTTTGTGGCCGTAAACTGGCCGCCAGAGTGCTTCATAGCTATTATGAAGATTTCGTAAACGAAGATACTGGTGAATGCGTATCCATTGAACGTAACGAAGTCATCATCGACCGTGATGTTGAGCTTCAAGAAGAACATATCCAGAAGATCGTCGATTCAGGCGTGAAGACCATTCTCCTGCACATTGACCAGTCGGCTGAAGAAAAGGTGTCCGACTATTCTGTGATTTTCAATACCTTACAAAAAGATACATGTAATTCTGCTCTCGAAGCAGTCGAATATATTTACCGCCAGTTGCGTAATGCCGAACCGCCCGATGAGGAAACAGCCCGTGATGTCATCAATAAGCTGTTCTTCTCAGATAAGCGTTATGACTTGGGCTTGGTCGGCCGTTACCGCATCAACCGTAAGCTGAATCTTGACATTCCTTTCGATACGAGAACGCTTACGCAGCAAGACATCATTGCCATCATCAAGTATTTGGTCGAGTTGCTGAGCAGCAAGGCCGATGTTGATGATATCGACCACTTGAGCAACCGTCGTATCCGTACCGTCGGCGAACAGCTTTCGGCTCAGTTTGGCGTCGGTTTGGCCCGTATGGCCCGCACCATTCGTGAAAGAATGAATGTGCGCGACAATGAAGTGTTTGCACCTACAGACCTTATTAATGCTAAAACCCTTTCATCGGTCATCAATTCGTTCTTTGGCACCAACCAACTGTCACAGTTCATGGATCAGACGAACCCGCTGTCAGAAGTCACCCACAAGCGTCGTATTTCCGCTTTGGGTCCTGGCGGTCTGTCGCGTGACCGTGCAGGTTTCGAAGTGCGTGACGTTCACTACACACACTATGGCCGTCTTTGCACCATTGAAACTCCTGAAGGTCCTAACATTGGCCTGATTTCATCACTTTGCGTGTTTGCAAAGATTAATGACCTCGGTTTCATCGAAACTCCTTATCGTGAAGTCGTTGATGGTAAGGTTGATTTCTCGAAGGATCCTGTTTATCTCACCGCCGAACTGGAAGAGGATAAGATTATCGCTCAGGCCACAACGCCGGTTGATGATGAAGGCAGATTCATCGACAAGGAAATCAAGGTGCGTTATATTGCCGATTATCCTATTGTTCCTCCAGAGGAAATCAATTTGATGGATGTCGGTCCTAACCAGATCGCTTCAATCGCTGCTTCCTTGATTCCATTCTTGGAGCACGACGATGCTAACCGTGCCTTGATGGGCTCCAACATGATGCGTCAGGCTGTGCCGTTGATGAATCCTGAAGCTCCTATCGTCGGTACCGGCATCGAACGCTATGTGGCCCGCGACTCCCGCGTGCTTACCATGGCTGAAGGCGATGGCGAAGTCGTTTTCGTCGATTCCACTAAGATTGTCGTCAGATATGACCGCACTGATGAACAGCGTCTGGTCAGCTTTGATGATGATGTGAAGACTTATATGCTTACCAAGTATTGCCGCACCAACCAAGGTACGAGCATCAATATCAAACCTATCGTCCGTAGAGGTCAGCGCGTCACTAAGGGTCAGATTATGACCGAAGGTTACGGCACTCAGAACGGCGACCTGGCATTGGGTCGCAACCTGAAGGTTGCCTTCATGCCTTGGAAGGGTTACAACTATGAGGATGCTATCGTGATTTCGGAACGTATCGTTAAGGAAGACCTCTTCACTTCGGTTCACGTTGAAGAGTTCTCGCTTGAAGTGCGTGACACGCGCCGTGGTCTTGAAGAATTGACCAACGATATTCCGAATGTCAGTGCAGAAGCCACTAAGGACTTGGACGACAACGGTTTGATTCGCGTTGGTGCCGAAGTTACCGAAGGCGACATCCTGATTGGTAAGATTACGCCTAAGGGCGAAACCGATCCTACACCGGAAGAAAAGCTCCTGAGAGCCATCTTCGGTGATAAGGCTGGCGATGTGAAGAACGCTTCGTTGAAGGCTGGTCCTTCGATGAAGGGTGTGGTCATTGGCAAACGTTTGTTCTCACGCTTGCAGAAAGACCGTAAGTCGCGCGCCAAGGATAAGGAAGATATGGCAAAAATCGATGCTCAGGCCGAAAGAGAGCTTGCTGCTCTGAAGAACGTCTTGGTCGACAAGCTGATGCAGATCCTCGGCAACCATACTTCATGTGGCGTTTATGAAAACTTCAAGTCGAATCCTTTAGTTGCCAAGAAGGTGAAATTCACGGCAAAGGGTTTGCTTGAAATTGATTTCCTCAATGTCAATCCTACGAAGTGGACTTCCGATGAAAAGACCAACGAACTCGTGTGTGCTACCATCGACAACTATATCGTGAAGCGTAAGGAAATCGAAGGTAAGTTCAACCGTGAAAAATATGCCGCCGGTGTCGGTGACGAATTGCCGAATGGCATCGTCCAAATGGCTAAGGTTTACGTTGCCAAGAAGCGCAAGCTGATGATTGGTGATAAGATGGCTGGTCGTCACGGTAACAAGGGTATCGTTTCGAAGATTGTGCGTGCCGAAGATATGCCGTTCCTGGCTGACGGTACTCCTGTCGATATCGTTCTGAACCCTCTGGGCGTGCCTTCACGTATGAACTTAGGTCAGATTTATGAAACCGTGCTCGGTTGGGCAGGTCATGAACTGGGCCTCAAGTTTGCTACACCTATTTTCGATGGTGCAACGCTTGACGAAATCAACGGTTATATGGAAAAGGCCGGTCTGCCAGCCAATGGCCGTATGCAGCTTTATGATGGTGAAACAGGTCAGCCTTTCGATCAGCCAGCAACAGTGGGTTACATCTACATGCTGAAACTGCACCACATGGTCGACGACAAGATGCATGCCCGTTCAATCGGTCCTTACTCACTGATTACGCAGCAGCCTTTGGGTGGTAAAGCTCAGTTCGGTGGTCAGCGATTCGGTGAAATGGAAGTCTGGGCATTGGAGGCATTCGGCGCCAGCAACGTGCTGCAAGAAATCCTTACCATTAAGTCAGATGACGTCAATGGTCGTGCCAAGGCTTACGAAGCTATCGTCAAGGGCGCTAACTTCGAGACACCTGGCATCCCTGAGTCATTCAACGTGTTGATTCACGAATTGCGTGGCTTGGGCCTCGAAATCACCTTCAAGGATAAGGATGGTAAAGTCCTGAATTGTTAAACTAACGTTTGAAAATAATAAGGAATATATATGGTCAATAACACAATTAATAGCAACTTCGACAGCATTACGGTCAGTTTGGCTTCTCCAGAATCGATCCTTGCCCGTTCACACGGTGAGGTCTTGAAACCGGAAACCATCAACTACCGCACTTACAAGCCTGAACGTGACGGTTTGTTCTGCGAAAGAATTTTCGGACCTGTAAAAGACTGGGAATGCCACTGTGGTAAGTACAAGCGCATCAGATACAAGAATATCGTGTGCGACCACTGCGGTGTTGAAGTGACTGAAAAGAAAGTCAGAAGAGAGCGTATGGGCCACATCAAACTGGTGGTTCCGGTAGCTCATATCTGGTATTTCCGTTCATTGCCAAATAAGATTGGCGCTTTGCTGGGTATCCCGACAAAGAAGCTCGATGCCATCATTTATTACGAACGCTATGTTATCATTCAAGGCGGTGCTTTGGAAGGTGCTCCTATTCCGAATGATTCAGAAAACCGTACGGTTACGAGGCTGGAATTCCTTACCGAAGAACAGTATCTTACCTTGATGGAACAGCTGCCAATTGAAAACCAATATCTTAAGGATGATGATCCTAAGAAATTCATCGCTAAGATGGGTGCTGAGGCAGTTTATGATTTGCTGGCGTCATTGGACATTGACGCTGAAGCTGACAAGCTCCGTGCAGAAGCCAACGATGTGAAGGCTCAGATGCGTAAGCAGGAACTGCTGAAACGCCTGCAGGTGTTTGAGGCTTTCCGCGAAGCAAATACACATATCGAAAACCGTCCTGAATGGATGATTGTGAGCGTGGTGCCGGTCATTCCTCCGGAGCTGCGTCCTCTCGTCCCCTTGGATGGTGGCCGTTTCGCTACTTCCGACTTGAACGACCTTTACCGTCGTGTCATCATCCGCAACAACCGTCTGAAGCGTTTGATTGAAATCAATGCTCCTGACGTCATCATGCGTAACGAAAAACGTATGTTGCAGGAAGCTGTCGATTCATTGTTCGATAACTCACGCAAATCAAGTGCTGTTAAGACGGAATCCAACCGTCCGCTGAAATCCTTGAGCGACAGCTTGAAAGGTAAGCAGGGCCGTTTCCGTCAGAACTTGCTGGGTAAACGTGTCGACTATTCAGGCCGTTCCGTTATCGTTGTCGGTCCAGACCTTCACATGAATGAATGTGGTCTGCCGAAGGATATGGCTGCCGAATTGTTCAAGCCGTTTGTCATCCGCAAGCTCATCGAACGCGGCATCGTGAAGACCGTGAAATCGGCAAAGAAGATTGTTGACCGCAAGGATCCTGTCGTTTGGGATATCCTTGAAAACATATTGAAAGGTCATCCGATTCTCCTGAACCGTGCTCCTACACTGCACCGTTTGGGTATCCAGGCCTTCCAGCCGAAACTTATTGAAGGTAAGGCTATCCGTCTGCACCCGTTGGTTTGTACGGCATTCAATGCCGACTTCGATGGTGACCAGATGGCTGTCCACGTACCGCTGGGCAATGCCGCTGTCCTTGAAGCTCAGATTCTGATGCTTGCTTCTCACAACATCCTGAATCCTTCCAATGGTGCGCCTATCACCTTGCCTTCTCAGGATATGGTTCTTGGTCTGTATTACATCACTAAGCCTCGTAAGAGCACGCCTGAACATCCTGTCAAGGGTGAAGGCATGTCGTTCTATTCGCCTGAAGAAGTGATTATTGCATTGAATGAAGGTCGTGCCGATATGCACGCCATCATCAATGTGAGAGTCGGTGTCCGCGAAAACGATCAGATTGTTACGAAGAAGATTGAAACGACTGTCGGCCGCGTATTCTTCAATCAGGTAGTTCCGGATGATTTCGGCTTTATCAACGAACTGTTGACCAAGAAGTCACTGCGTACCATCGTCGGTGATATGGTGAGACACGAAGGTACCGCTATCACCACCAAGTTCTTGGATGATATCAAGAATATGGGTTACCGCATGGCTTATAAGGGCGGTTTGTCATTCAATTTGGGCAATGTCCTCGTCCCTGCCATGAAGAGCAACCTTATTGAAGAAGCTAATGCAAAGGCATCTGAAATCCGTGAATACGAAAAGATGGGCTTCATGGGTCCTAACGAACGCTACAATCAGATTGTCGACCTTTGGACTGATGTCAATGCCAAGCTGACCAAGGAAGTGATGAACGTCCTTTCGAGCGATGACCAAGGCTTCAACCCTGTTTACATGATGCTGCACTCTGGCGCCCGTGGTTCTGAAGCACAGGTTTCACAGCTTTGCGGTATGAGAGGTTTGATGGCTAAGCCTATGAAGGCTGGTTCTGGCGGCTCCGAAATTATCGAAAACCCGATTCTTTCCAACTTCCAGGAAGGTCTGTCGGTTTTGGAATACTTCATTTCAACTCACGGTGCCCGTAAGGGTTTGGCTGATACCGCTTTGAAGACCGCTGACGCTGGTTACTTGACCCGTCGTCTGGTTGACGTCGCTCACGATGTCATCATTACCGAAAAGGACTGCGGCACATTGCGTGGCTTGACCGTTTCGCGCGGTGATGAAAAGAAGGAACCAGGAAAGCACTCCTTATTATATGACCGTATTTTGGGCCGTGTCGCCTTGCACGACATCTTCCATCCTCAGACCAACGAACTTATCGTTGCCGGTGGCGAAGAAATCAACGAGGAACGCGCTGAAGCTATCGACGAATCACCATTGGAGAGCGTCGAAATCCGTTCCGTTTTGACTTGCGAATCGAAACGTGGCGTGTGCGCTAACTGCTATGGCCGCAACCTTTCGTCCAGCAAGCTGGTGCAAAAGGGTGAAGCTGTGGGCGTTATCGCAGCCCAGTCAATCGGTGAACCAGGTACTCAGCTGACTCTGCGTACCTTCCACCAAGGTGGTAAGGCATCCAAGAATCTGGTCGCTTCAAGCGCCGAAGCCAAGTACGACGGCTATCTTGAAATCGATGAATTGCGTTCAGTCAATGCTGAAAAGGATGGCCAGAAGTACCAAGTGGTCATTGGCCGTTCCGCTGAATTGAAACTGCACGACAGCAATACCGATGTCGTTCTGACGACTTTGAATATCCCATACGCTGCCAAGTTGTATTTCGCAAGCGGTGAAACCGTGAAGAAGGGCGACAAGCTGTATGAATGGGATCCATATAATGCATCAATCGTTTCCGAATTTGCCGGTGAAATCCGTTTCCAGAATGTGGAAGAAGGCATTACCTTCCGTAAGGAAACCATCGCTGAAACCGGATTTAACGAGCGTGTCATCATTGAAGGTAAGAGAGGCGCAAAGAACCCGTTGATTGAAATCGTGGCTGATGGAGAAGTCGTTGCTTCATACGACCTTCCTGTTGATGCTCACGTCGTTGTTGAAGAAGGCGAAAAGATTAAGGCTGGTGACCATCTCGTCCGTATTCCTCGTAACGTTTCGGGCGGTGGCGATATCACCGGCGGTCTGCCGCGTGTCCAGGAATTGTTCGAAGCCCGTAACCCTATCGACCCGGCTATCGTTTCTGAAATCGATGGTATCGTGACTTTGGAAAAGAAACTGAAGCGTGGTAACCGTGAAGTCGTCGTAACGGCTAAGACTGGCGAACAGAAACGCTATCTGATTCCTACTTCAAAGCAGATTCTGGCTCAGGAAAACGACTTCGTGAAGGCTGGTCAGCCGCTGTCGGAAGGTGTCATCACACCTGCCAGCATCTTGGCTATCATGGGCCCAATGAAGGTTCAGGAATACATCGTCAACGAAGTCCAGAGCGTGTACCGTTCACAAGGTGTGACCATCAATGATAAGCACTTTGAAGTCATCGTCCGTCAGATGATGCGTAAGGTCGAAATCATTGACCCAGGTGATACCCGTTTCCTGCAAGGTGAACTCGTCAATAAACTGAAGTTCCAGGAAGAAAACGATGATATTTACGGCAAGTTCTTTGTCATCGATCCTGGTGCGTCGGAGAATATCCATGCCGGTCAAATCATTTCTTCAATGAAGTTGCGTGAAGAGACCTCAGCCTTGAAACGTAAGGACTTGAAGTTGCCTGAAACAAGACCTGCTAATCCGGCTACTGCTACTCAGGTGCTGCAAGGCATTACCCGCGCAGCTCTGGCTACCGATAGCTTCATTTCGGCTGCATCCTTCCAGGAAACCACAAAGGTCCTGACCAATGCCGCCATCGCCGCTAAGTCGGATTCTCTGCTCGGCATGAAGGAAAATGTGATCGTCGGTCACAAGATTCCTGCCGGTACTGGTTTGCGCGAATACGAAGACCTTATCGTCGGTTCACGTGAAGAATACGAAGCAAAGGTTGCTCCAACTCTGGAAGCCTAATATGTAATTAACCAAAATGGGGATGGACTGCGTTCTATCCCCATTTTTTAAATCAAAAATATTATGGAAAACAATCAGAAAAATCAGATTAACATTGAATTGACTGATGAAGTGGCTGAAGGAAAATACTCCAATCTGGCCATCATCACACACTCACCAACTGAATTCATCCTCGATTTCGTTCAGCTTATGCCGGGTTCGCCAAAGGCAAAGGTGAGATCAAGAGTCATTATGACCCCACAGCACGCCAAGCGTCTTTACAAGGCTTTGGCTGACAATTTGAGCAAGTATGAGGCTCAGTTTGGCAATATCAAGGATGGCGGCGAAATGCCTCCGTTTACCTTGAATGGCCCTACGGCTCAGGCGTAAGATGTTGCATAGCAAAATAACGAAAAGCAGAAGACTGGAATTTCGGTCTTCTGCTTTTTTTATTTATTGGTGTCCGCTAAAAGTTTAGCGGACAGCCAAACTATCATTTTTTTGTCACTTTCTGCTTCTATATAACTAAAATGCAATTATCTATTAGACAGTATTTTACAAAATTGCAACAAAACATGCTTTTTGGACGGATTTTTTGGAACGTAAAGACGCACGGCCGTGCGTCTCTACATACCACCAGATTGTGACACAACAGAACTCTTGCCTGTTATATTCGCCATCCGTTTGTTCAACAACAATGATAACTTGATAAGAAAGCGAAGCAATATCAGTAAGGATTTTTTGTAGGATTTTAAGTATGGATTTTGAGCGAAGCGACCCTAATCAGCGAAAGCCTGCGCTTATTTTTAACAGGATTTTAAGTAAGGATTTTCAGAAGGATTTTGAAAAAATCTCCATCAAAATCCTTACTGAAAATCTCTCCGAAAATGTTTCTACGATTCTTTCACTTTAGGTCGGGCAAAGCCCTCAAAATCCCAACTGAAAATCTTTATGAAAATCCCAACTACAAATTGATGAGTGGACTATGGTTTTCTTCTATATAACTAAAACGCAATTATCTATTAGACAGCATTTTTACAAAAATTGCAACGAAACGTGTTTTTTCGAGGGATTTTTTGGAACGTAAAAACGCGCGGCTGTGCGTCTCTACATACCACCAGATTGTGACACAACAGAACTCTTGCCTGTTATATCCGCCATCCGTTTGTTCAACAACAATGATAACTTGACCAGAAAGTAACCAAAGAGTCAAGGGCAAAATCATCGGCCCTACGCACGGCCAGCCTAAATTGACGCAAGTCGAGAGCAGAGGCAAGCTTGCTTGAACTATGCCGAGACGAAGTCAATTGGGCAATAGCCAAGTGTCTGAGCCTTAAGTCGCGGAACATAAATGCAGCTCCCTAAGGCTCAAACACTTAGTCTGTCCTTTGGGCGGACGCTGCCCCGCATTTAGTCTCACGCAAGCGTTCGATGAATCAGGCCGCTAAATGCAAGGCGGCACTGATTTTGCCCGTGGCCCGCACGCCCATCCCAGTCAAGCTTTCAACACTTCAGTCTCTTTGCTTTTTATTGAGATTGTGATGAAAATGAAATCGTATAAAGATAAGCCCTGTTTTTGACAGGGCATCGTAATTCGTTGAAATTTTATCGATTACAGGTATTGTCTCCATTTTTAGCGGACAGCAATATTTTATTATAGGTGTCCGCTATTAATTAATAAGGTGTAAATCCACTCATGTAGGAATGTCTGGCCTGATTGTTTTTCGGAAAAAATGCAAAAAAAATGCCCTGAAAGCCTATGATAAGTCAGAAAAAAAGTGTATACTTGCACCCGCAATCAAAATTTATTGTCTAACCAAATAAAAAATCAAAAATCATGGCAGTAACTTATGTTTTGACCCAGAAGGGTAATCCGGGCAACGCAAACGCCCCGAAGAAGTTCTACGCACAGGCAAAGGCTCGCGAAGAACTTACATTCCGCAAACTGAGCAAGGAAATCGCCGAAGGCTCCACCACAGTGAGCGACAGCGATGTGCTTGCAGTACTCAACGACCTTACCAAGGTGCTGAAACGCCACTTGGAAAACGGAGAGATTGTCCGTTTCGGTGATTTCGGTTCGTTCCAAATCTCACTCACGAGTGAGGGTGCGGAAACCGAAAGCCGTTTCAATGCCTCGATGATTAAGGGTGCAAAGGTGGCTTTCCGTCCGGGCATCGACCTGAAGGAAATGCTTGCCACGCTCAAGTACGAGAAGGTGAAATAAGCCCCTCGGAAGCGCAAACTGAAAAGGCCGCCAGCTTTTGAAAAAAGCACGAGCGGCAAATTTTAAAAGCCCGTCTGCTTTTTCAAAAAGCAGGCGGGCTTTTGGGTAAAAGGCGGCGTGCTTTTCACCAAAAGGCCGCCGCCTTTTGGTGGGAAGGCTGAAAGCATTTGAAAAAACGGTTGGATTGAAACTATTAGCATCTGCTATGAATATGTAGATGAGCAAATTTAGACATGATGAAAACGAAGCATCGAGGCCGCGAGAATACGAGACCTCTCAAAATCTCGCAGCCTTGAAATCCAAATTGAAGTTTAATTTTAAACAGTTACTTATCGAACTCACGTTATTATACAGAACTAACCGTTTAAAATGTACTCGGTAGTACATATCTATCATCCAATGGCCGTTCTCTTACATTGTCTTCAAACAGGTTGTTGTCACTTCGAATGCCGTAATATTCAACATCACCCGAACGGAAACACAGCTGCTTGCTGTTTTCTATCAAGCACATGATCCATTTCAGAATCTCATTATCAGAATACTTCCGCTTATTGTCTTCCGTTTTGCATTTGCGCAACGTGCCGGCCAACATGGTGTATTCCTTGACAAGATTGGTGTAAAATACGCCCTGGTCATCGGTGTTGATACACACATTTGTCCTAATATGGTCGGCTTCATTCTCTCTAATGGGAAATAAGGCGAATGCTGGAATCTCCTTAAACTCATCAAAGTTGCTAATCAGGAAATTGGATGACGGGCAGCTTTCCACCGCAATGCCCTTGTTGGCGACATGTGTTCTCATGTGTAACTGTATTTCCTTTACAAGCCTTATGCGTTCCTGTGCATATTCGTCTTGATTGAACTCGTGTTTTTCAATCATGGAAGCTCTCCGTTTCAGTTCGGTATCGAAATGATACCTGTGGTAGATTCCATAAGCAGCAGGAATTTCGGATTTTGGACGATTAGCTACTTTAACAAAATCCTTATATTGTCCGATATCCCTGATGTGATACCGTTCCCACAAAGTTGTTGGTGTTGTATAAGAATTTTCCGGTTTCGGACTCGAATAACAATCAGGATCATCGCCACGCAATTCCCAAGCCTTGATATAATCCATCAAACCCGGACATTTGTCTTGATACAGTTGAACATACATCCGTTCAAACTCGGTCATGAGTTTTTCGTAGTACGCTGTTGACACCGTCAGTCTCCATTCGCGTATCTTATGCAGCATCCAAGCCACATTGTCAATCTTGTTCTGCAATGGCAAAGCAATGACAGGATGACGCTGATACCATTTGTCAACATCAATGCCCAAAGCCACGCCATGACCGATTCGGTCGCCTTGCGACAGCTCAAGGTACATCACTGCCTCATCGATAGCCCTCAGTCCGTCAATCACCTCGTAGAAGTCTTCTCCGGCATGGTATGTCTTGCGTAGGTCTGGTATCTTGCGAATCCATGGTACATCTTGCTTTTCTCTTGAAGAGGAAAGAAAACGGAATGTAGTGCCAAAGTTTTCGGGACGGAAATTAACCTCGTTGCTTGCCGCATCAATTCCGAATATCCTTCTGCACACATCTTCATTGCTGTCACGCATGTCCTTTAAAGTCTCAGCCTGACAGCGAAATTCACGCCGCTTAGCATACTCACGGCATACAGGAGCATTGATGTGGCTTTTATCGGTATACCAATTGGCACATTTATTTTTTATAAAGTGAAGCACATAGAAATACTTGTCCGTGCCGTCGCTGTATCTCAAACGACCATTTTCCGGCACTCGTGGCGTAATCCTGTCGTAACCGCTGATTCGTGATGAGCGGAAAAAAGCTTTGCTGTCAGTGTCATTTATACCATTGATGATTTTGCTTTTTTTCTTGTCTGGCGCAATTCTCACCTCAAGCTGCTCAAGATGGTTTTCCTTTATGTCCCATTCAAGTGCGATATTAGTCGCCATGTCCGCATATTTAGTGCCTCGAATCAATTCCCTTTTTCTGTCGTTGTAGTCCTTGAAATTCTGAAAACCGGTTTTGTCGTTGGACTGGACAAAGTAAAGGTTGAAATGATGCTTGACCAGCAGATAAAGGTAATACATCACCCTGAAATAATCATCCTTTTTCGGATAAGTGTAAATGTGTTTCAGACAGCAATAGTTGAGATGGCGTTCACCTGATAAAAAACAATTTTTTTCATCGACGGATATGTTAAAACCTTTGATGGCATAATCCACTTTAACGCCGAATGCCGAAAAATCGCTGTTATAAAGAAGGGCATCGATGGTGGATGCCAACTCATCTTCAAGCAGGACTCCAGCAGAATGGAGTATGTCATAAATGTCACGAATCACATTGTCATCCGATCGTGCATTGTCATCACTACCGTTTTGACTCTCCAAAATATCCTTCCGTTGGACGCTCCGCCGAAACAGCCAAAGCCTGATGTATGCTGCCATCTTTACCAGTGTTTGAAGTGAACTTTGGTGCGTTTTGTTGAGACTATAGGGGGCAATATAAAGAGATTCAGGCTTTTCAAGGAATGCACGGTATCTTTCTTCCTGACCAAATGGATGATTCATCAGATATATCCACGAGAGATCCACCATTGGTGACGAGCCGCCAAGATGGTAGTGGTTTTCAACGATTTTGTTTTGGACAATCATGTTGTTGAGCAGCGAGAAATCCGATTTCAGGATGTAGTTCCACTGGAAATTGCGTGGCTCATAATTCCCGTTGATTTTCATGTCGGCCAACAAAGCTGCGACGAAAAGGTCTTCGCCGCAGTGGAACGACACATGTTGCCATTCATCCATTTTCTCTATCCTGAAGTATGGCTCTCCGTTTTGTACCAGCAGATATTCCTTACTTCTTTCCCTAACAAAATCGAAGACGGACTTTTCTTCGTCTTCTGATGCTGGAATCTTATCGTTACCAACCACATAACATCTCCACGAATCCACAATTTCAGGAGTGAAATGCCGCAAATCCGTAATGCCAACATTACACTGGGTCTTGTCGGCTACAAAGCTGATAACATCCTTAAGTTTCCAACAAGGATGTTCATGGACATACTCAAAGACCTCATCAGGACTGAGATGAAGGGCTTCTATCAAGAAGGATAATTCAGGATTTTTTGACGTTGTCATTACTGCCTATTGTTGTTTTTTACTTTGTCTGTGGATCAATGAAATACGGAATGGCTTCATTATAGATTTTGTTATACACGTCAACCATACCTGTGCCTATGTCTATACGTTTCAACATCCTATCCGTATTAGCCAATAGCTGTCCGTAGTAATATTTGACGAAATCTCTGGAATGAACGGTCTCCTGAACCGATAAACGTGCCGTATTTGCCCTATAAGCATCCGTAAATAAAACAGAATAAAGATATTCAAATATTTCGGAGCAAGTATCATATTTATGCAGATTCTTAATCAACAGGTCACGTTCTTTTACACTACCCTCAAAGTGCATTAACACCAATGACATCACGTAATCTCTAAATGCAGTGGCTTTATTGCAGCAGTTTTTGGCACATATTGTTTTATTATCAGATGTATTAATTTCAATAATTTTATTATAGACATTTTTAGCTTGTTCCAATATAGTAATGTTGCTTGGAGGAATGACTTTTTGTGAATTTAAAGTATCCTCAGCAAGAAAGTATTTCATTGAAATTTCTGTTCCTTTTTTATTATTTTTACTAATTTTATTATTTTTGCTAACCTTTTCGTCAAATATTTCTTTTAATTTTACATTTTCTTCCTGTTTCAGTATGTTCTCAAACGAAATGGATTTATTAAGATATTGTAACATAATATCTACTGAATAAAATGGCAGTATTGAATTAGGTGTAATATGTTCTGAATTTGGTATTGAACAATAATTCCCCCAATTTTTGAAATAATTATTATCATAATCGACTTCACTATCAGTGACAACAGCACCATTGGCTCTATTAATAGTATGCCAAGGATTAAGCATGTTACTCAAAATGGAAAGGATGTCAAATGTGACATATTTTGTTCCGTCAACATCTGCATCATTTTCAAACGTTGTATCGTATATGTGTTTGTTGTCGTACCTGTCAGGGCGTATGTCGCCGTAGTACAAAACAGCAAACAAGGGATAATCTTTACCAACCGTGTATTTTTCTTCTACTTTTTTCCCATTTCTTTTTCCCCCTTCTTTTTCCACTTCAACTTTGTGGTAAAAAGCTCGCTTTGCATCGAAAGAAGGACCCTTTTGGGAAAAGTGTTTGCTCGTTATTATCTCAAAATAATTGGGGTAATATACCGTCCCGCCAAGTAGTTTTTGTATAGGAAGAATCTTTTCATCTTCCTGCAAATCATAAAATCCATCTTTTTCTTTTTCTGTTTCTTTCTTTTTATTATATTTAACTTTTCCACTCTTGAAAAACATGGTTTCAAAGAGCAGAATGGAATAGTAAATCTTTATGGCATCGGTAAATTTTCTGTCTTCTTCCGACTCGAAGTAGGTTTCATACTTGTCAATCATCAGCAACAGGTCGCCGTATGAATAGTTGGACGGCTGGTTGAAGATGTCGGAAATCTTGTTGGCTTTTACAAACTTGGGGTCGTTGGGACTGACCATTGTGTAAATGTCACGGTCAATATTGATATTCTCGGCGTTGCGTTCGATCATGTCCAAATCCACCTGGCGCGACATCAATCGGTTTTTGTGTCTGGTTCCAATTACATTAATGGAATTGATCAGGTGCTTGTTGATTTCCGTGATATCCGTTGGAATATTCTTGAACACCAGTTCTTCCTCCACCGACAAATGATTGGGAATCCAGATATTCATCACATAGTTTTTGAATTTTCCCAGATTTTCTTTACAGTTATTATACGAAGTTATATCTTTAAATAGATTATCATGCTTGGGTTTAACCTCTTTCAAATCCGTCAGCATATCTAAGAATTGCACCAAGTCACGCAGGTTGGTCGGGATTATCGGATGCAATGTGTTATCAGGATCTTTAGGGATGAAAAGGAGTCGGGTTTTCTCCCATATCAAAGATAGTATCATTTTTTGGAAATTGCCTTTTGAATCATCGCCTTTTGAATCATCGCTTTTAGCTTCTGACTCATCCCATTTTCCACAAAAGCATTTATTAGTAATGTTAATTCTCGCATTAAGATTATAAGAGCCACTGCATCCGTCAGAGTTTTTGGGGCAGGTGTCATTCGCATTTACGACTTTCAAGTTAGTCTCCAGCAATTGGCTGACATGCCGTTCAACGTTTATTCTTCTTGAGGTCGGGAACAACTTCAGCAGGTACTTTGTGGCCAAGTCTTCCACATCGATGGAAAGTGCCTAATTGCTGTCTTTCAACGTGTTCTTGAATGCAGAACTGTATTTCTCCCTCATTTCGTTGGTCAATTGTCCCAAATTGGCAGACATCAAGATGATAAGGTTGTCTATTTCCAAATATTTTCGCAACTGCTCAAGCATATCAGGGGCATACGACACGGACATGTCGAGGTCGTCAATCAGAAGAACGAGTTTTGAATTGTCTTTGCCATAGCCCGTGAATTTAAGATATTCATCGACAAGTTGTTTTATTTTATTACTTAAATCCTCGGCATCGCTTTTCCTGTTCAATGTTTCCAAGGTATGGGATGACAGCTCTAAATTAATGGAACTCAATGACTTGAAAACTTTCTCAAATTGATTCAGAAGATTTTCACGTCCGAAAGTGTCAAACTCGTTTTTTGCTTCGTTCATCCTCCTTTTTGCTTCAGAGAACATGTTGGTGATTACCGTCAGCAAGATGCTGTCGTTGTTGTCAAAATGGCTTGGATCCACTATTGGAAGACAACAGAACTTAACCTTTGGGGTTTTGGGGTCAGTTGTTTGATATTCTTCTGAAGACAGATGTTTAGCTAAAGATCTCATCACGGATGTCTTTCCACAGCCACGCTGTCCTATAAACAGGATGCGATTGTTGCAGCCATATTGTTTGATGGTAGTTTTATTCTCTTCGTCATTTTGAAATCTAACGATTTCGTCAATCAACTTTTTGGCTTTTTCGTATTCATCCTTAAAATAAGGATTATTGTTCGATTTGCAATCCTCAATGTAAATCTCTTGAGATTTGCTTTTGTCGTAGGTCAATGTGTAGTTGCTCATTGTTTGTATTTTATGAATCATTAAAACTCCTAAATTTTGTGCCCGATAGAGAACGAATGCCCAAAACTGTAACAAAGTTCTCTTTTTGGCGTGGCAAATATATGGATTTTTTGGAATTGGCAAGAAGTCGTGTTTTTTTTTTCAAATTGTTTGGCGTCTGCCAAAGTTTAGCGGATATCAGATAATTTTTGGGAAGTGTCTAAGTCAGAATGAACTGCTATCGAAATGAAGAAAAAACAACCGTCTCAAACAGAAATCAATAGACGAAAAAAGGTCGAAGCAAACGCTTCGACCTTTTTGATTTTCGTATTTCAAGGCGTCCTTAAATGCGTGGCGCTTGGCCGGCGTTTTCGCTTGCCTCGAAATAGGGACGTTTCTCAAAGCCAAATAGGTTGGCAACGATGCTGCTTGGAAACTTGCGGACCCGCTTGTTGTATTCCTGAACCAATTCGTTGTAACGCTGGCGTTCGGTGAGGATGCGGTTCTCGCAGCCTTTCAGCTGTGCCTGAAGCGTCAGGTATTGTTCGTTGGCTTTCAAATCGGGATAGTCTTCAACGCGGGCCGTCAATCTGCCAAGCGTGTTGGTTAGTTCGTCTTGAACGCCTTCAAAACTTTGCAGTTGTTCTTCGGTCATGTCGTTGGCTGTCAGTGTGGTAGCTGAGGCTTTCGCCCTGGCTTCGGTGACGGCAATCAGCGTGCCTTGCTCAAATTCGGAATATTCGGTGTAATGGACAAATTTTAGGCTGTTTTTGAGACGTTGCTCTCAAGTGGACAAAAATCAGGCTGTTTTTTTTGGGGTAGATGTCATTCCCATGCTGCGTTGATTTATATTTGCAACACCAATTGAAGCGGAGGCGGGCT
>NZ_JBADWU010000016.1:0-38354 GCF_056203535.1 Candidatus Limimorpha sp.
TGGATACTGTGCAGGAATGTTCCAGTCGTACTGTGAGAAGTCGCCGGTCTCGAAGTCTTCGATCATGGCGCTCATGATGTTCCAGCCCCAGTAAACCTTAACGTATGGGCTTTCTGGATCTTCTGGATCCGGATAGTATTCAGCGATGACTTCACCAACTGGGGTGAACACTTCGTCCATCACGTAGTTGATGTCTGGAGTGACTTCGCCGTAAACGATTTCGAATGGGTTGTTTTCGTAAGCAACTTCAACATAGCCTTGGCATGTAGCCACGCCATTGTATTCACCGGCCAGCATAGCGCCATGGTAGTGACCATTGGCGTCGGTGGTGAAGGTGTAGTTACGGCTGCGACCAAATTCATCAGTACCAGTCTTGGTGACGGTAGCGCCAGCGATGCCGGTTGTGCCGTCCTGTTCGAAGACGTAACCATCAACTTCGCCATTGCCGGAAACGTTGATGACGAGGCTGTTGCTGAATGCTGATTCGCCTTCATCGTAAACAGCTGTGACATTGAAGGTGTAGCCACCCATGTTGTAGTCCAGACCGTTGACGGTGTAGGTGGTAGCAGGGCTGTTGAGCGGAGTGCTGCCGATGAGTTCACCATTCATGTAGATGTTGTACTGACGGAAGGTGCGGTCCTGGATGGCTGTCCAAGCCAGGTTGAGGGCTTCGCCTTCGTAAATGTTAACGCCGTTGCTGTTGGTTGCGTGCAGGTTGGTAGGAGCATTCATGTGTGTGGTGAATCCCCAAACCTGACCGAAGGTTTCGCACTCGCTGTTGCGGACGTCGACTCTCCAGAAGTAGTTGGAGTTGTTGTAGAGACCAGTGACAGTATAAGCTGTAGCAAGGTCTGTTGTCCAGTCGACGAGGGTTTCAGTGCAGTAGTAGTCAGTGCCGAAACGGAGACGATATTCAGTCGTGAAGTTCGGCAGCGTCCATCTCAGTGTAACGCTTGCTGGATCGATGCCGTCTGAATCATCACCTGGTTCCGGGTCGAGAGCCTGTGCTGGGCAAGGCAGTGATTCGGCATTGATTTCCAAAGTGAAGTCGTAACTTCTTGAAGAAGCAACCAGATAATAGGTACCTGGGGTCAAGGTCATGTTGGTGATAGGATCGTCACCGCCATTGCTGACTGGGTATTCTTCAGTGCCTTCAAATGGGTTGCTGATGAAGTTGTACAAGCCTGGGCCAGGTTCACCGCCGAAGTCTTCAGCGTAAAGGGCCAACTTAGCCTGTTCACCTTCGGTGATGGCGGCATTCAGGTTCTTTTCTTCATTGATGACGAGTTTGTAGACTGCATCAGGACCATCGAAATTCTGGCCTGGCAGATAGTAGTTGTCATAGATGGTTGAAGTTTCCTGTGTGGTAACGTATGGGAATGAGGTGACTACCTGAGGCATTTCGACTACGTCAGGAATTTCAGGTGTGTAGGCGTTACCAGTAATAGGAGTGATGATGGCGATACGGCTGCCATAGTCAACGGCCATGTTGTCGGTGACTTCACCGGCTTCTGGTGTGGCGTTGATGTCATGACCAATATTGAGGATGACTCTTTCGTATGGGTTCATCGTGAATGGCTGTGTGAAACCATTTTCGTTGACATAGAAGTTGCCGTTTTCGAAGTCGATGCCGTTGATGGTGATGGCTTCGCCGCTGTTGTTGTAAAGGGCAACTTCAACAGGGTGCATCCAAGCGCCGATTGGACGGTCGCCCATAGCCACTGGGCTTGGTTCGATCAAAAGGCCTGGTTCGACTGGTTCCTTGAACCAAGGCAGACCGGCATTGTTCATATAGGTATCTTCATACCATAAATTGTAAGCATCAGCATCTTGGTCTCTCCAAGCGTTCAGAGCGGTGAGCAGATTGGTTGAACCGCCGAAGCCGGCAGCAGCCAAAGTGCAGGTTGTTTCGTTCTGTGTGAAGCTTGTCAGATGGTTGGCATAGCTAGCAAAGTTATAAGTGCTTGAGCTAACGTATGGTGTGCTGTGTGTGCCAGCCTTGTAGTAGTTGGCATCGGTATAAATGCCGTTGGCATCAGTGATTTCGACATCACCGAAAAGGGCAGCCTGACCGCTGACGGTACCGGCATTGTAGTTGTTGCGCAATTCGACATAGCTGTCAGTTGTATTAGCAGCCTGGATATAACCGCAAGCACCACCACACTGTGTAGAACCGGTAACGCTACCCACATTGTAGCTGTTGCAGGTTGAACCGCCTTTCTGCCAACCGACAATACCACCGACTCTCACGGAACCATTGATGGTGCCATGGTTGCCGCAGTTGGTGACGACACCGTAGTAGCGAGTGTAACCTGTAATACCACCTACATAGTAGTCACCCTTGACATCACCGTAGTTGATGCAGTTGTCGATAACACCACGGCCACCGAGTTCACCAACGATACCACCGACATAGTCATAGCTTGTTACATTGACGTATGCATAGTTGACGCAGTTGGAAACGATGACAGGAGTGTGCTGAATGTGTTCGACACCGCTACCGACATCCTGGAGACCCAGAATACCGCCAGTATAATTAGCACCGGCAATGAATGTGCTGAGATTACACACGCAGTTGTCAATGATGACTGGTGAGAAATCAAAAGTTTCGGTTACATCGACTTCACCGACAATACCGCCGTTATACTTGCCGTAAGCCTTCATAGAACCAGTCACAGTAAGGTCATGAATGTTGGCGCCAGGTCCGAGTGAAGCAAATACAGCTGTGTGTGAGTCGTATGAAAGCATATTGAGGTCAAGGGTCTTGCCATTACCGTCGAATTCACCTTGGAACCAATGATCACCATCACCGATTGGGTTTGTCACTCCTTCGATGTCATTCATCAGCAGGAAGTGCTTGCCTTGGGTAGGATAGTTTGCCGTAACAGCAGCATCCAAAGCGTTCATATCATCCAAAGTTCTAATCATGTATGGGTTCAGGGCTGTACCTTCACCGGCAATGTCAAGACGGGTAGCGATGCTGACACTGCGCCAGCCGCTGTGCTGACCATTCTGGCTTGCACGGACGTAGGCCATGTAGCCGCTCGATGGGTTCAGGTTGTAGAACGTGTAGCTTGTACCAGTAACGTTGGAAGCCGTAGGGGTAGTGTTTCTGCCCGGAACGGTGCCGTCCAATGAAACGTACACATCGAAGTTATTTGTGCCTGGGAAAGGAACCCAAGAAATGGTAGCTGAGCTAACGGTGCCGCGGGTCTGCATAGCTGAGATAGGCTTAATGCAACCTGTTGGGTTGTAAGCTGAAGTACCGAGTTTGATGTTCGGAACCTTACCAGTGGTTGAACCATCAATGAGACCAGGATGCTGGGCAACGCTTGCGTCGCTGTCAGAGTGTCTCGTGTTGGTGCGGGCCACATGATAAGTGTAACGCCACTTCATTGATGAAGAATAGCTGCTTGACCTTCTTGCAACTGCAATGGCAAGGTTGTCGTTGCCATCGTAGTAGAAAGGAGTGTCCAAAGTGAACACTTGCCAACCAGTAGATGTACCAAGTGTTGTAGCATGTGAATAAACCAGGACGAGGTCTTCGGCTGGCGTCCACTCGTTGGAGTCGGAAGCGAAGCCTTCTTTTTCAACCTCACCAAAGTAAATACGTAAATCGCTGCAGCTGAGCGATGAAGCATAATCGCAATACCATGCGATTGAGTTGATAACGCATGGCCCGCCAATCTCTTCTGCAAGATAGACTGACTCCTGCCATGAGTTGTAATAGTACACGTCGAACGGAATGGATCTGTCCGAGTTCGTACCATCGCCGATGATGACATCGGCCTTTGCTGCGAATGGTATCATAAGAGCCATCAACAGCAAGCTAACTAAAAACTTTCTCATAGTTAGAAATGTTTTGTTAATAAATAAGTTAATTAAAAAATTGAGTTGTTTATACATCATTTTTACATGATTTCACAGTTCGCTTTTTTACGCGTTACACACGCGCACAATTATCAAGGTGCAAAAATAGGAATAATAACGAAACGAAACGCTGAAAAAACCAGTAATAACAACAGAAATCAAAGGATTTTGCGCTATCAGTTGTATCCGAACAAGATAAAGACAAACGCAAATGGATGAAATCTCTTTTTTGAACATTAATTGCCGTTAATCGGGCCATTAATTATTCATCGATTATTTGCCCGTTTCGGTCGGCTGGTAGAGACGCGACATGTCACGTCTCTACTTTGTCGTGTCACAATCCATTGGCATGTTGAGACGCACGGCCGTGCATCTTTACGTTCCAAAAAATCCGAACCTATCCGCCAAAATTAATGGGAAATTCTTCGTGGTAATTTATGTTTGAAAAACAAGGAAAGGCAACCTTGATTGAGGGTCGCCTTTCTGGAATATCGTAGCAAACGACAATTGCTTGGAAAGCAGTTGCTTACTCGCCGTAATCGTCTTCGCGAATCAGATAGCCTTGTTCGTCGTAGAATTTCCACTTGCCGCAATGGCGACCTTCCTTGTAGAAGCCTTCCATATACAGCTGTCCTGTCTCGCGATAAACGGTCGAAGCGCCCGTGCGCTTGCCGTCCTTGAAATAACCTAACACCTGCAGTTTTCCGTCAGGGAAATAAGCGTGCCATTCGCCTTCCTCTACATCGTTCTTGATGCCGCCTTCCTTGTAGACTTGACCACTTTCGTAATATTCGGTCTCTTTCACGCAAACGCCATTTTTGTCGTAATAACGCACAATTTGAGGCTGACCATTCGGAAACGCAACCTGTACTTTCTCCGTCAATTTGGTGCTACAGCAGGAAAATGCCAAGAGGGTGATGAGAATGAAAAGTATTTTCTTCATAAGTTCAGATTCAAAGATTTAAAATTTAAAGATTTAAAGATTTATTTTTTTTGTTTTCGGTTGTCAGTTATCAGTAACTGAAAACTGTAAACCGAGAACCTATTACCAATTACCGATTAAAACGCAAGGCTTCTCCCCTACTTTCTTCGTTGAAAACGCCGTTTTCGTAGACGAGATTGCCGTTGACAAAAGTATGCGTCACTTTGCCCGGCAGGATTTCGCCATGATAAGGCGTCCAGCCGCACTTGTAAAGCACCGTGTCGTCGCTCACCAACTGGTTGGCTTCCAAATCGAGCAGCACCA
This sequence comes from Candidatus Limimorpha sp., assembly GCF_056203535.1. NCBI lineage: Bacteria > Pseudomonadati > Bacteroidota > Bacteroidia > Bacteroidales > Candidatus Limimorpha > Candidatus Limimorpha sp. The sequence continues at coordinate 5,117 of NZ_JBADWU010000016.1, forward strand.
GGTCGGCGTAATAGCCTTCGCGGATAAAGCCACGGCGGCCAATCTGGTAAAGGATGGCAGGATTGTGGCACATTTTCTCGACAATCTGCTCTAAGGTCATCCAGCCCATGCTGCGCAGACGCAACATCAGCGAAAGCGAATGCTGGATGGACGGGAACCCCGAAGGACTGGTGAAATAATCATCTGTGAATTTTTCCTCTTTGGCGTGAGGCGCATGGTCGGTGCCGATAGTGTCGATGGTGCCATCGCAAAGCGCATCAAGCAAGGCCGCACGGTCGGCTTCGGTCTTCACGGCAGGATTGCATTTCATGCGGAAGCCTTTTTCCTGATAGTAATCGCTGTGCAGACATAGGTAATGAGGACATGTCTCAGCCGTGATTTTCTTTTCGGCCAGCGGAATTTCATTGGTGAAAAGCGCCAGTTCATCAATGGTTGAAATGTGCATGATGTGCAAACGCGCACCCGTCTTTTCCGCCATTTCCACAGCCCGCAACGACGATTTGAAACAAGCCTCAGCCGTGCGGATGAGCGGATGAATGGTGACTTCCGACTTGGCACCGCTTTCCTCAATCATCATTTTGTAAAGCTGCATGTTCTTGCGGATGATGGCTTCGTCCTCGCAATGAGCCGCTATCAGGCATGGCGACTCTTTGAAAATACGTTCCAAAGCTTCATCATCGTCGACAAGCATGTTGCCCGTGCTGGAACCCATGAAAACCTTGATGCCGCAAACTTGGCTTGGGTCGGTTTTCCTAACCTCGTCAATATTGGTATTGTTTGCACCGAGATAGAAAGAGAAGTTGGCCAAGGATTTTTCGGCAGCAAGGTCAAACTTTTGCTGCAAAAGTTCCTGTGTCAAAGTCTGTGGATTTGTATTGGGCATATCCATGAAGGAAGTCACGCCGCCGGCAACGGCTGCACGGCTTTCGGTGAAGATGTCGCCTTTTTGCGTCAAGCCCGGCTCGCGGAAATGCACATGTTCATCGATGATGCCAGGCAACAAATATTTTCCTTGAGCATCAATGGCAACCGCACCGACAACCTTAAGCAATTGCTCGATAATCGGATCCGACATTTCCTCCTCGCGGATGATTTTGGCAATCTTTCCGTCGGAAACAAAAACACTTGCCACGAAGGATTCACCCTCGTTGACAAGCGTTGCGTTTTTTATGATGTAGTCCATAGGGGGTGACTTTTTGGACGATTAGACAATTAGACCATTTGACTATTTGACATTTGGACTTTTAGACCTTTTGACTTTTAGACTTTGGGACGATCGGATTGTTTGACAATTTGACTTTTGGATTAATTTGTGATCCGTCAATTTAACAAATAAACAATTAAACTTCAAACAATTAAACACTTAAACAATCATTTCGTCCTCGGCTTAATCTGTCCAGTCAGGCCGCGCCAGCGCAGATTGATGACGCCGAAAATGGCTTCGCGGAAAATGCCCTTGCTCATCTTCGAAGTGCCTTCGCGGCGGTCGGTGAAGATAATCGACACTTCCTCAATCTTGAAACCAAGTTTCCACGCCGTGTATTTCATCTCAATCTGGAAAGCATAGCCCCAGAATTTCACTCTGTCGAAATCGATGGTTTCGAGGACCTTGCGAGTGTAGCAGACAAAACCGGCAGTGGTGTCGCGCACTTCCATTCGGGTCACGAAACGCACGTATGCCGAAGCATAATACGACATCAGCACGCGGCCCATTGGCCAATTCACCACATTGATACCCGTCTTGTAGCGCGAACCTACGGCAAGGTCGGCACCATTGGCGCAAGCATCATGCAAGCGAGCCAAGTCATCGGGATTGTGCGAGAAATCGGCATCCATCTCAAAGACATACTGATAGTCGCGTTCCAAAGCCCATTTGAAGCCTGTGATGTAAGCCGTGCCGAGGCCTAATTTTCCAGCACGCTGAATCATGAAAAGTTGTTCGGGGAACTCCTGAATCAAGCGTTTCACAATGTCGGCAGTACCGTCTGGACTGTTGTCGTCGATAATCAGGATATCGAAAGCCATAGGCAGGTTGAAGACGTAACGGATAATCTTCTCAATGTTTTCCTTTTCCTTGTAAGTCGGAATAATGACCAAGTTTTCTGTCATAGCGGTTATCTTTACTATCAAAACTGCAAAGGTCTGAAAAAATTGTTTACAAAGGACGTTTGGATGCGAAAAATATCTGATAAATTAGTGCTTCACTCAAATCGGATTTTCAACATTTTCCTTGAAATATATTATAGAAAACTATTGGTGTCCGCTAAAAGTTTAGCGGACAGCCAAACTATCATTTTTTCTGTTCCTTTCTCTTGAAAGAAAGGAACCAAAGTTCAAGGGCAAGATAATCGGCCCAACGCACAGCCGACCTAAAGACTTGACCTTCAGGAAATATGTCATAAACGCAATTTCGTGAAGGTCAAGCCTTTAGTCCGTCTCTTTGGCGGACGCTGCCCCGCATCTTGCCCGTGGCCAATGCGCCCTCCCCAGTCAAGCTTTCAACACTTCAGTATCTTTGCTTTTTGTTGAGATTGTGATCATTATGAAATTATTAAAAAGTAAGTCCCATGTTCAGCAAAAGATCATAATTCATTGAATTTAAATTTACTATGAGCTTCGCAACGATTTTTTAGCGGACAGCAATAATAGAAAACAGTTTTTGAACTTGTTCAAAAATAAAAAAAATCAGAACCGCTCAATAAAAAACAATATCTGCCTTCAAACCATAATTCATTTTCCATACGGCGAATTTATAATAGGCGGAAATCTATGTTTTTTTGGCACATTTCCGCCCGTTTCAAGGTTGTCTCAACGCACAAAACCATACAATTCCTTGATTGACATTCATTTAAACAAATCATCCATAGTCACCACATTTTGAATGATGCCGCTGTAACGGTTCGGGGTCAGTCCGTGCGTGGTTATCAGCAAAGGATGAATGGACTTTTTTGTTTTCGTCACCAAGCGGAAAACCGACTGACGAAGCAGCAAATCCGCTTCGTCTTCCTGAACAAAAGTATAATAATCAGCGGAAAACTTGGCTTCACACAAATTGATGACATTATCGGAACGGTCAATCAGCAAATCAATTTGAACGCCCGGATGCTCATCGGTTTTGACCGTGCGCCACGAATACACATTTGTCAGCACGCCGCTAATGCCCAATGCCGCCTTGATTTGATCGACATGTTGCATGCAAACGCGCTCAAAGCCTAAGCCCGTCCACGACAAATGGATTGGCTTGCCTTGCGAGTTGGACCAGAAATGCTGGTCGTTATGTTCGTTATTCCTGATGAAATGATAATAAAACAAAGTGTAATTGTCCATTAGCTGATACAATGCGCCTTTGCTTTTCTTGTCAATCATGTTATATTTCCTGATGAAACCGCAATACTCCAAATCGCGCAAAGCCTTGTCGAATTTGCCATTGTCAGTCAGCGAAGTGGCTGTCAGAATTTCCTCGCGTGACAAACCGCGTTTGCATCCTGCCAAAGCCGCAACGACAGCAATATGCAACTGCGAGTTTTTGAAAAGCGAAGCATAAAGAGCGTCAAATTCCAAATACAGTTCACCTTTCGGATTGAAAAACAGCCGGTCGATGTTTTGCGCCATGCTCATGCCACGCTGCAAATAGCTCCAATAATAAGGGATTCCTCCCATAATCATGTAGATTTCCAAAAGTTCCTTACGCGACAACACGATGCCTTGCAAGTTTGCCATCTGTTCACATTCGCGAAGCGTGAAAGGTTGCAGGAAAATCCTGTTTGTCAATCTATTATGCAACCCACCATGGTCAAGAATGACTTTATCCATAATCCACGAAGTGGCGCTGCCGCAAACAATAAGGATGATGTCTTTCCGGGCACTCGCCCAACCATTCCAAAAATGTTCCAAAGCGCTGATGAAATTGCTACGCGGTGTGTCCATCCAAGGCATCTCATCAATGAAAACCACCTTTTTATCATCTTTTGAAGCTGCAAGCAGCTCTGCCAACTGATGAAATGCATCATACCAGTTTTCGGGCCGTTTCTTTTCTTTCCAGCCTGACAGCATCATCGAATTGCGGAACTCGTCAATCTGTTGCTGCATATTTCCACTCGACAATCCAGAATGTTGAAAAGCAAAATGATAATTGAATGTCTCCCGTATCAGATAAGTTTTCCCGACACGGCGACGGCCATAAACTGCCACAAACTCCGATTTGTCCGAGTCTAGCAGACTGCGCAAACGGTCACTTTCATATTCCCTACCGACTAACATGGCTTTACCTTTGATTGATTACGGCGCAAAGATAATCCTTTTTTTAAAAGAAAAACTTATAATGGGCGGAAATCTATGTTTTTTTGATACATTTCCGCCCATTATAAGCTAAATTTGACTTGAAACAGGCGGAAATCTATATTTTTTTGGCACATTTCCGCCCATTTCAAGGAATAATCACAAATACTCTTTCAAATATCCATCCCAATCATAGCCTTTTGGGCATGGCTTGTCGTTCAGTTCGAGCCAAGTGCGTAAAGGCGGCAAATGTATGGCTGCACGGCGTTGGTCGACATTGGAAAGGTCGAAAATAACAACCCGTCTGTCAAAGAGTTTCTGGCCGAAATACGATTTCCTATAGAGGCGATAATACACTTCGTCGTACAATTCCGCATAGTCGAAAAGGTGATAGTTGCCCACCTCAACCTGCTTGAACAGCCATTCGAAAAAAACTTCATAATCATTTTTGGTCAATGTTTCCGATTTGTCGGAGATGAGTTCCTTGATATGTCCGTTCCACGCATCGATGGTATAGCGAGGATAAGAACCGCCATCCAAAACCTTGACAAGCGTGTCGAACGAAGTAATCGAATTGAGCATCAGGTCATCATCTTTTGCAATCATCCTTTCGTAATCGGCACGCAGCTCATCATAATTCGCCCTTACCGAATCCATAAGTACCTGTGGTAGATGCCATTCCTCATCGAGGCGCTTTCCGCACAGCACCATTTTCTTAGCCTCATTGACTGCAATGGATTTATCCAATCCGTATTTGTACCAATAAGTAGCCAAAAATTCCAAATCGCGTGGAAACGGATAAATCATCACACCATCAAACGGATAAGTTAAGTCAATCACAGTATCATTTTTCAACTTTGCGGCAAACGGAATATACATGTTCTTATTATTTATGAGATAATAATTGGACGCATAATCAAGATAATATAGGAATATGGCTATCGAATCTAAATCAAATCTTTTTAAATAATCTTCCATCGGCTCAATATCAACAGACATTCTTCGCCGATCTATGTTCTTAATGTCAGCAATAGGGTGAAATCCCGTGCCAATAAGTTGAGTTCCATAAAGTTGAGGACGTCCATTCTGCATCATATAGCGGTCTTCCATATAGGCAAGACTATGTTTGTCAGCGTTATTGTTTTTTACCGCATCCTTATAGTGTTCATAATACCAAGGCAGATACGACCATGAATGTTGTGCTATCAGCCAAGCATTATACGAAGCATCACGCCCCACCAATTCCCAAGTAGGGAAACCATATTGGGCAACCAATGCCTGAAGTTTGGCTGTATTTGTTGAATCAATCACCGACATCCGCCGGTTCCTCTCTTCCGACCAGGGTTCTTTTCTAATGGCCTGATCTATTTCAGCCATCTTCGCCAACGAATCAATGAAGGGCTGGCATCTTTTGCTTTCGGCAAGGCTAATAATCGAATCCAATTCATGCCAATAGGGACGTCCAGACACGCCAAGATCACGAAGGGTCGATTGCTCTGCACCTCCCCTATCCAAACCTCTTGCCACCAAACGGAACAAAAGTTCCTTGCTTTTCAACGAGTCCTTCTCAACCTCGGCAGCGAAATAATAGTACCACAAATCGTAGAAACTGGTAATCGGCTCAATCGAATCTAATTCCGAATAAAGGGCATAAGACACCGAAGTATCGAAAGACCAATAGGCTTTTTCAGCGATATACCTCTTCTCATCCAAATCGTCTTGCGCAAAAATCGGAACGGCGCACAGCAAGAGCATTAAAGCAAGATACAATCTTTTCATACTATCGGGCATTTATGCACGAATAACGCTCAAATGATTGAATTATTGCAGCGCTTTTTGTTCATTCAGACGCGATGAATCGCGTCTCTACAGGTCGGTGAATCATAAAAATTCAGGGCATTTCTCATTCCATCTCAATCTCATCTACGAAAAGCCAGGCCGGATTGCCGTAGGCTTCGTGGGTTTCGGGCAGCATGGTAGGCTCGATGCGCACCATCACATAAAGGGCGCTTACGGGATTGAATTCCAGTTCGTATGTCTGCACGCCATCCTTTTCGTCTTGAGCGACAATCGGATAATCGGCATGGGCGATTTCCTCAAAATGGCTGCCGTCGTTGGAGACGTAAACGCTTGCGCTCTTCGGGTTATAAATCCAATCGCCTTTATTTATGTTGACATTGAAACGCAAACGGCTGAGTTCCTTGCTGCCTTTCAAATCGAAAACAGCCTCGCAGGGACATTCCCAGAAACCTAACCAACGGCCCGTGCGGTAGTTACCGTTGCCTTTCAAGCCATCGTTCAAGGTAGAAGCACCACCAAAAGTATAACTCGGACTCGGTTCATGATTCAGAATGATTGGCTTCATGGTCAACTGGCTGAAATCGAAATGCGTGCTGTATTCGCGGCCATTGCCCTGCTCGCGCACCACGATGGCACGCAAGTCGCAACTCTCAGTCAAATGGATTGGCTCGGTGTAGATGATGCCCTGCATCGGGTCGGAACCATCGAGGGTATAGCGGATTTCGCCAGCACCGAATTTTGTCAGTTCGACTTCGATATAACCTTCATCGGGATGCGATTCCATCTTTGGTTTCAGGTCAAAAATATGCTTGGCGTAATTGTAGCCATACAAATCATAAAGTCGTGTCATGCCGAAGCAACGGTTGGCAAACGAGTCGTAATCCTTTTGTTCGGGCAGACACCATTGAATTTCGCTCAAGGCAGCCATACGCGGCAAAGCCATATACTGCACATGGCGGAAAGTGCTGATGTATTCCGTCCAGATGTTGGCCTGCACGCCCAAGATATGTTGCTGTTGTTCAGGAGATAAAGCAGCAGGAACAGGTTCGTAGTTATAGACATTCTCGACCGGGACATAACCGCCAATGGCCAAAGGCTCGTTTTCGGTGTCGTCGGTCTGATAATAATCGAAATAAAGGTAACCGCAAGGCACCATCACCACATCGTGACCGCTTCGGGCAGCCGTAATGCCGCCTTCTTCGCCACGCCAACTCATAATGATGGCATTTTCAGCCACTTCGCCTTCAAGTATTTCGTCCCATCCGAGAATGCGACGGCCACGGCTTTCAATGAGTTTTTCCATACGTGTCATCACATAACTCTGCAAGAAATCCTCAGCGGAAAACTTGTCGTTTGCCTTGATACCCAATTCCTTAATCTTCGCCTGACATTTCGGGCAGTCGTGCCAACGCACTTTCGGACATTCGTCACCACCGATGTGAATGATTTCAGATGGGAACACATCCATCACCTCGTTCAGCACATCCTCCAAAAAGAGCATGGCATCCTCATTGCCAGCGCAAAGCACGTCTTCCGAAACGCCCCATTGTTGCCAAACTTCATAAGGTCCGCCCGTGCAACCCAATTCAGGATAAGTGGCCAAAGCCGCCTGCATGTGACCTGGCAAGTCGATTTCAGGGATGATGGTGATGTAACGGTCGGCGGCATATTGCACCAAGTCGCGCAACTCGTCCTGCGTGTAGAAACCGCCATGACGAATAGTATCATAAACACCTGAATTATGACCAATTACAGTTCCGTTACGATAGGCACCGACTTGCGTCAGTTCGGGATATTTCTTGATTTCCATGCGCCATCCTTGGTCATCGGTGATATGGAAATGGAAAGTGTTCATGTTGTGCATGGCCATCATGTCGAGATAGATTTTCACCGAATCCATCGTGAAGAAATGGCGCGCCGGGTCGAGGTGCATGCCTCTATAACCAAAGTTTGGCCAATCTCTGATTGTTCCGCAGGAGAGTTGACAATTGACAATTGAGAATTGAGAATTGACAATTACAGGCAAGCTCTTGCGGAGGGTCTGGATGCCATAGAACACGCCTGCAGGGTCGGCGCCTTTGATGGTGACCTGTTTGGGGGTGATGTTGATTTCGTAGGCTTCGGTTTGGTCGAAATTCTCGGGAACCACTTTCAGCACAATACCGTCGGGCTGGCCTTGGTATTCCTGCATCTTCATGGCATAGCCCATGATATCGTTCACGTATTCGCTGAGAAACTCCGCTTCGCGTTGGAGACCATCTTCGAAATAGATTTTCGCCGAAGGTTGCAATGTGAAGTACCCAGAGGCCTCCCGACTCAAATGTGTTTCCTTAGGTTGCGGGATGATGTCGTAATTGGCAACAGGAATTGGTTGATTTGTGCAGGCAGTCAGGATGAGGGCCGCGATGATGAATAAGGATAGTTTTTTCATGGAAAATAGTTTTAATTGGGCAAAACTACACATTTTTTAATTAGGTTTGCTGTTTTTTCATTACCTTTGCATAAAAAACATCAAATCATGAAAGCAAAAACATATAGCAATTGCACATCCTTGAAGGAAGCATTGTCAAGAATTCCCAAAAACATATTGATTACATTCTCCGAGCATTTTGACGCGACTATACCCAAATCACTTCCCAAAGAGGAATTTGCCGAAAAGTTAAGTTCGGCCTTACTTGCCACGTCCCCTGAATGGCTGAAAAAAATGCCTCCATACGACATTGAAATCCTCAAGGAGCTTTCCAACATCAAGGCCGGCACAAGGCTTGTGAAACCAAGACTTTATTTCCCTTTGCCTTCCATCATATACAACATCCTGCAAGTAGACGAAGAAAAATCCTTGGGAAACGAGACCATTACCTACTATCTGACCGAAGATGTACACACCGCTGTTTCCTCTTGTATTTTCGATGTGTTCAACAACGACCTGATGCGTGAGTATCAACAATTGCAGCAATACGCCTACGGACTTCTGGCACTTTACGGCATTCTTCCCGTCGATCAATTCCATGATGAAATCGAGTGTTTTCCATTCACATCCGAGGAAACCTTCAATGAACTCATTAAGATGTTGATCTTATCGGAATTGTTTTTCATGTATTCCATTCAGATAGACGAAAAGAAAGACGAAGTCGTGTTGGTGTCACCTTGGGTCGAGGATTCGAAAAAGGTTTGGAAAGAAATTCAAAAACGAAAGGACATCCCAAACAAAGTTTTTAAATATGAAGAGATTATGTCAGCAGGTCAACTGCCCTATCCCGCTTTTACGAGCGAGTTTACGGGAGATATGATTGACTTACTCAACTACACCGACAAGACATTCAAAGATACAAAGCCCATTGAGCCTGCCGAACAAACGCTGACCGATATTTGGTTCAACATCCAAGAAGGGGAATCGCCCATGGCAGGTGTCGAAGCAATGCTCGCCGACTTTCCATCCAAGCACAGAAAACTGACAAATGAAGTCGTAAGTCTATATGCGAATTACCAAAACTCACTGCCACGTTGGGACTTAAAAGGCCATTCACCAAAGGAAGCCTTCGAAATGGGCATCAAACTTGAAGTCAAAAAGGAGCAAATGACTGCATTCACCAATTCAAACGACACTCTATTTGTCAATACCAGTCCAAAAATCGGGCGTAACGACCCCTGCCCGTGCGGAAGCGGGAAAAAATACAAGAACTGCTGCGGGAGGAATTAATTGTACAAGGCTTCGTCATAAATATCTTGCATCGCATCAGGAAAGCCCCAGCCGCAAGGGGAAGTCAGTCTCAGGATTTGTTTGATGCGTTTTTCGTTGGCATCTATAAGGTCGTTCTTCCGTAAAAACTCCACGGTACGGGCAAAGTTGTTTTCCACGGCAGTGTAGAAACCTTCCCACATGTCGCCATAGTCATACGAGAACTGGCAGGCTTGCTCGCAATAAAACAGCATTAGATCGGCAACAAGTTCAGGTGCTGGTTTAAGTTTCATAAAATCATTGATAGCCTTTCGACACACACTGAACCTTGTTTTCGGTTCACCGCGCGAAGGATAAAACTCATTTTCTATGACTTTCTTGTACTCGTCCAATTTGCTGCTTTCATTGGGATTCAGATAGAATTCCAGGTATTCCTTGGCTTCCTTACGAGCATCATAAAGTTCAATCACCATCTCGATGATTTCATCCTTCTCCAAGGTTTTCAGGTGCTTCTTTAGTTGGGCTTTTGACATAGTCGAGGCATTTGATTTATGTCGCGAAGATAAACGTTTTTTTTGGAGGAAATAAAAAAAATAAGACAATCGATTTTCTTTGCAGCTTAACAAATCAAAGCTTTCTTCCTCCAACAATAATATTGTCAATGCACACCTCAAAATAATACCATGCTCTGGAATTCAATGTACTTGTCACATAAAAGCTTTCCGAATGAGCACCTTCTTCAAAATGGTAATTTGAAAAGGTTTCGGAACGCACCCGATTCCCATTTTCGGCATACACATTGATTCGAATGGTATAATTTCCCTCTCTTACTCCGAAATAAGTCATTTCAAACCATCCTGAACTAAAACTGAAAGATGTGTTGGTTATGAAAAAAGGTTGCCGACTAGAAATCTTACCAATAAGATAGTCATAATTGGATTGCGCTTCAATATATCGAGAATGCTCCAATTGACACGATGATTCAAGTCTCGAATTTCTTTCATTCAAATCATCAACAGAGTCATTCAATTGCATGATATTGTTTTCCAAATCATACTTTGTCTCATATAGCGATTCAATTTCAGCGACTTTGTTCTCAATATCTGTATTTTTATCGGAAATGATTATGGCAGTAACAATGCTACCAACCAAGAGTAACAAAACAAGCAAAACGACTGTTTTGTATTGCTTTTTTTGACGAGAAAGATTTTGGATTTCTTCATGCCTCGTTTCCAATTCCTTCTGCAATTGGGCTTTTTCTGAATTCAGTTTTTTTACTGTCATGGAAAAACTTGTTGGAATTGAGTTCTCCATTGTAACGAGAACATTGTGATAATGCCTTGTCGCATCAACAATCTTGACTTGTTCATTTTCATCAAAAGAGAAAACGATTTTTGCATCCAATGGAATAGAATAATCCTCTGAAGGCAAAGTCTCCCACAACTTTCTCTTGTCTAAAGTTGACTTGATTTCGCGAAAGAATTCTTCTGTTTCTCCTTTCTCGGAAATGAAATCTGCAACATTCAAAACAATCTCACCCGAAGCATTGTATTTGAATAATACGCCTTTTATGGCAGCAGCATTCAAAACCTCCTGGAAATAATCGAATAATGATTTCAGTTTTACACATATTGCTCCGCAAACCACACACAACCCATACAATTCATGATTTGAGTTCCTATAAGAATACGCATAATACATCAGATTGCCATCGCGATGGACGGCAATCTGATGTGAGGTTATGCTCTCAGCGCAGAACTGCTTCAAGAACTTTTCGGAATGGTCATTGGGATATTGTTGATACCCTTTGCCTCCATTGCAGAAAATGTAATTTTTAAGAATCATTCTTTGTAGATGATGAGATTCTCCAATTGTGAGATTTCATGTGCGTAACCAAGAGCCTGCATCACGGGAAAGCCTACCAAAATGTCTGTTCCGACATTGTCATCGATGACAGCAGGAACATCAGTCAGTATATGATCATCGCCTTTGTCATCTGTGAATGACACAGATTTCAGCAGATATACATCATATTCGCTAGTTTGTCCATTTGCCACCGTAACTGGGTAGCTTGTGATATAGTCATGCTCTGACAAAGTCCCATCCTTTATCAGCTGTGCAGCCTCTAAAGCAGATATTTTGAGTGGGACAGAACAACCTGAATCCCAAATACAGCTAAATTGAGGGCCGCTGTTAAGACGAGCGCGTACTATCATTGAACCATTTTTGTCCAAATATGGAATTGCAAAAGACATGTCTCGTTTCTCTTTAGCTTCGGGGAACTTTGACGGACGATAAACCAACTTGTCTTTGTTTTCACAGGCACTCAATGCCAAAAGCATACAAATGCTAATCAGTATTATCCTTTTCATTGCTATATGTATTATTTTCATTGTTTAATTGTATCATTCATTTTGTCAGATTCTTGAACTTCAGTTGGCTCAGAAATTTGCTCAGTTTGTGTATGTTCTTTTTCATCAGCCTTTTTTACCTCTACTTGGAAAGACATGATTTGTCGTTTACTCCTATCTTTTTTAGGGCCATATCCGATAGCGATTTTACCACTCTCAGCGGAAACAGTTACTTGCACCACAGCCCAATTTTGACCATTATTATTTCCACTACAGCCATCAAACGTCCATCCAATACCATCAGCAGAGCTGGAATTACTAACCGAAGCTGTAAGTTTTTGACCTGTTGTCACTTTTGATTCCTCGTTAAGGGCTCTCCCATTAGAATCTTTTATCACCATTCCAAAATCTGGATTTTGAGACTTCTTGTCTTTTTCTTTCCCTTTTTGGGAAATGGTGACTTGTTTCTCCAAACCGCCACTTCTCACCATGAACCTATAACCCCGTTGGTCGTTAGTGGCATTGGCTTTTGCCTTAACCGTAAGCTTGTTTTCTATCTTTATTAAAGTCAGCCATTCTGGAATATCATTCTCTTCGTAATCCCAACTTTCACTGGATGTTACGATTATATCTTTAGAACCAACTGCTGCCTCAAAATCAAGTCTTGATATAGATAATGACAAGGTTTTAGGGGTCTCTTCCGGAACTTGTGGCTGTTCAACAGAACCAGAACCTTGCTCAACATCGGATTGCTCGGTTAGTGCTTCTAGCACATTTTCTACATTCTCAATCTTCATCTTAATCTCTTCAAAATCAGCCGAGAGATTCCGAAAAAAGACATAACTTAGGATCCCACTTATCAATATGAAAACCAAAACTAAAGTTAGCCACAACTGTTGAACATTATCCTTTTTCCCTTTTTCAGAATCATTCGATACTTTGCCGCGTAATGAGAGTATTTCTTTATTGGATTTTTCAATCTTGTCAAGTTCAGTCCTAACAATACCAATAGACTCTTTAAATCTATCATTTTCAGTTTGTAACCGTTTGTTTTCCGCTTCTTTCTCTTTAATCTTTATAGCAAGCTCATCTATTTCCTGCTTGTTTTTGTTCCTTTCCGAAGTCTTTGCTTTGTTTATTTTTTCTTCCATCTCCGCCTTCTCACTCTGCAAGGCAATCACCTTTTTTTCCAATGACTCGATTTTTGCATTTGAAGATTCGTATTCTTGTGAAATATAAATTCTTCCAAGTTTGCACAAGGTATCAAAAGCATGTTCGGAATTACAAGTGTCAAGATTAATTCTCTCACCCTTCCATGAGTTGAAGTCTGCATGTCGAGAATCACTTTTTACAAACTTTCCCTGAGAAAACTCAGTGAAGAACCTGTCTATTTGACTGACTGCATTTTGGAAATCGTCTTTTTTTTCTTCAAATTGTCTAATCAGGAAACGGTCTTGAGAATCAATTATCTTCCCTACGAACAACTGTTTATATGCTGCCGACAACAATGTGTATACTGGTTCGGGAAAAACAAATTTCCTACTCAAAACGCTAATGGCTAAATACTGCCCAGGCCTTCCTTCATTACCTTCAACAGCGGCCCCAATGCACTTGTTGTTCACGAAGGAATAACAGACATATTTTTCCCCATTGGAATCGTTGCACAATTCAACGAACAAAGCCTTTTCGGCTTCAGATTCCTTACATCGAGCCTCACGACCCTTGAAATAACTGTCACAAATGTCATTACATATTCCGTGAGGTCCTCCTTGAGGGATGTAAGAACTTTGTCCTATTGACGAACCATGTATGAATACAAATCTATCCATGTTCTACCAAAGTTTTAATATTTCTTCCCACAAAGCTGATGGATAAGCTGGTCCAGCAGCCGTATACCCATCTTCGTATGATCCTGTACAGAATGGCAAGAATTTGTAATTCTCAATATTCCAGAACAAGAACTTCTTTGTGAAAAACAATAGAGGATAATTGCGTCTTGCATCTTCAAGAACTGCCTTGGGATTAAAACAACCTTCAGAATTACCCCATTTCCCACCTTGAGGCAAATCCACTTTGTTATAAAGGAGAATCACTCTACTTGGATGATTCAATACATATTTGTTGTATAATTTAACCATCTTCTGCTCATACTTTTTTCTGAGATTTTCATTGTTTCTCAAAGAAATATCTGAGTCCAAATCCATTAGGATGATATAAATTACCTTACGGGGTTGATTAATGGTAACCTGAGCGACTCTGTCCATATAACCTTTGAATGCACGATTCGGCTCCTCTTTCCATCTGTCCAAACTAAAGAAGTCTTCGCCCGGTGCCTCCAAAAAATGGGCTTTGACATTTCCTAAATTATCCAAAATATCTGCCATTAGATAATCAACCGTATTTGGCATTTTAGTGTTAGCATCTCCAATAATGCTATTAAACTCCAAACAATCTGCTTGATATTTTGCGTCTGGCAGCAATGTAGTGTTTGCCGATATGGAGTAATTTGAGCCATACAAGTAACTCGCAAGGCATTTTAGCACCATGCTCTTTCCACTTGCTGGAGGGCCGCAAAGCACGACAAAAGGTGCTTCATCTCTGGGTATTTGTGGATTTGATGATGAACCAGACCTGTTTTCATCAGGTTTGGCATCATCCAATTTGTTTGCTCCAATTTCAGTTTCACTCTGTTTATTAGTTTCCTCTGTTTCGAATTTATATTCTTCCATAATTATAATATTACTCAGTTTTCATCATTTAGCTAATACTCTAAGCACATAGGCCACTATGTCAATAATCAATGACAATAGAATCATTCCCAACAATTTCATATCTTTTGGGAGCCTGCCTGCAAACATGTCTTCCCAGACATTCCAAGTGCTAAACATACGAGAAGAGGGATAGATTCTATACCTGAAGTCCCCCTTTTCAATATCTTGAGGATCATCCGTTTTACTCACTTTGGTTGAACGCACAATTTCCATTTGTTCGTTTTTATCAAGACGGTTGTATAAGTTTGAGCTGAGTTGTACACTCTGGAACTGATAATAAACATCAGGTGTGGCTATCTCTGTGATTTGAGGAAGGTCAACCAAATAAAGACTATCATTGATAAAATCCTGCATCAATGTGAGGTCTTTAATCAAATCAATTTGTTTTTTATAGTAGTTCTTTATTACCGTCTCTCTTTGCAATAGTTTTTCAGCAATTCTAATGGAATACTTTTCTTTTAAAGCCATCACCTGTTTGGCACCTGTTTTCCCCTTGTCTCCCCTGTCTTTTTCATCATCAAAAATCGAGTTCTTGTAATTATAGGTGTCACCAAATTTCCCACCACTATTGGTAAAATAATTTTCGATGTCTTTTAAATATGAGATTGCACGGTCTCCAAAACCATATCGTATCGAGGACTCGCATTCGCGTTTGAATTCATCCGCAAGGTTTTGAACCGTAGCTTCGCACAAAGTAATATCGATTTCCTGTTTTCCTTTTATTTCCTCCTTTTTGCTCCGTGTAGCATCATCCACATAACTCTTGTAGTTGCCTAATTCCGCGCTAACGACCTTCAACCCTTCGTCCTTCATAAGCATATAATGAACATTGGTCATAAAACTCACACCCCAGAACAACAAAAAACCAATCAAACAAATCACGAACTTGCCTTTATTGGGATTTATTCGGTTTTGCATCTCGCCGACCATAACACTTAAGCAAAGGCCTGCTATAAAAGCGACGAAAAACACAAAAATGAACACAAGCCAAAAATGCTTCATCTGATAAGTCATCGAAATAGATTTTGCGGTCATTAACGCACTATAACCCGCAAAAAGGCAATAGCCTATCCAACAGGCAATTTTTGTCAGAAGTTTGTTTTTATTCATAGTACAAATTATTTAATTTTGAATGTGCAAATAACGCACTTATTCCTTTTGCAATTAGATTTTCATGCTATCCCATCACAATAGTAATTCCTATCCATTTTGGATAAAGTCCTCGAAAAAATTGTAGTCTAAAATGTCGGAAATGTGTTTCAGCAACCCCGTGTTGATGGTAGCATTAGCGTACACCTTATACAAATGGTTAGGCGTGCAAGGAATCTGGCTGGCAAGCCAAACCGAAGTCCTACCTTGCTGCTTCAGCACGGCCTTGATCCTGTTCCCTATATGCACGTCCTTTGCCTTCGACATAGAAAAAGCGTGGAATTTGTTCCTTGCTTGAACGTCAGGGTTTCCACGCCCTTCATAATCTAACAAGTCATTCCACGCCGTAACAAGTACGGCATCCAATAACTTGTCCCTGATTATGAATTGTCCCCCATAGGGGACTTGTGGAAATTTGACGTTCAAGGACAGCTATAAATGCTATCTGATTAATATTTAATATGTTATAGTTACACCTACCTTATTCTCTGTTCGTTTAATTGTCCAACACAATACTTTATTCTTTCTTTATCAGATTCTCTATCTTCTCAACAAACTGATGTGTCGGCTTTTTGAGCGACAATGCTTCTTCCTTTGTAATATCGTAAGCGCAATTGTAATCAGCCTTTTGACGCAACTGAAACAGACGTGCAAGAAAACTGCCATCTTCCAGCTCAACTATTCCTGTTCTCACGAAATAGTTGCTAAACTGGGTAAGCATCCCTGAATGCGTGTGCGCAACTATCTCTTTCTGAATAAATAATGCTTGTACGATGTGGAAACAAGAATAATAGAAACGATTCACCGCCATATCCGAATAACCCATCGTCATCATCTCATCAGCCTGTCCCAAAAACCTACGAGATCGCTCAACCTGCATATTGACCAATATTTGCCTTTCTTCCTGTGTCATTGCAATAAGTTTACGGCATCATGTTGAACATTTTCGTAAAACGGTGTAGCCTTATAGGATTGCCACTCTTTTCCTGTGTACATAATTGGGTTTATTTCTTCGCCCAACTCGCAGCCCAACAACACAAATGGATAACTCACCTTGTCATAATCTGATTGGGTAAGACTATCTTGGTTGAGTATTAAAAGAATGTCCCAATCCGAATAGGAATGAGCTGTTCCCCTTGCCCTTGAGCCGTAAAGCCAAGCCTCACTTCCAGCAGGGACTACTTCCATCGCCAATTTTCTGATATCTGCCAAAATGTCTTCCACGGAGTTATCTTTTTACACTGCAAAACTACACATTTTTCGAAATACACACAAAAAAAACGCACCCCAAAATCTTGGAATGCGTTTTTTTCGCTTGGTAGAGACGTGCCTTGGCGCGTCTCTACAAGGATTGTAGGAATTATTCGCCCAACTTGATACGCACGAAGTTTCCAGCCTCTACCCTGACGACGGGCAACAACTTGCGCAAAGCCTGAATGCCATAGAAAACGCCAGCGGCATCTTCGCCCGTCACGATGATTTGCTTCGGCATGACCTTGATTTCGTAGGATTCAGGTCCAGCGAAATAACCCAGAACGGTAAGCAAACAAATGCCATCGTTCACCTCACCCTGAATCTCGCAGACTTCAAGGCGGAACTGCACCATGTCGTTGATGTAATCCGAAAGAAACTCCGCATTACGATGCAAGTCTTCGTTACCGGCAGGATAGTAGATTTTCGTCTTGGCATTGAACGAAAACGTTTCATCTCCAGCCAATTGGATTTCCTTCGGGGGCAGGAATAATGTCATAGCTGCCATTGATTGTGATTTGGTTACAGGCGCAAAACAACAGGCTTGCCGCCATCAGAAATAAGGATATTTTCTTCATTTTATTCTTGATAATAGATTCGTTTCACTCGTTGCGAAATGCTCGTCATAATTTCGTAAGGAATGGTCTGACAAGCCTTTGCAATATCGAAAATGCTGTGTTCGGCATCGAAAATGACGACAGTGTCGCCTTCCTGCGCCTCCACATCGGTAAGGTCCAACATGCACATATCCATGCAAATATCGCCAACCACCTTCACTTGCTGACCGTTAATGTAGAATTTACCGTTGCCATTGCCGAGCAGACGCGACAAGCCGTCGGCATAGCCAATCGGGATGATGCCAATGCGCATATCCTTTTCGGCGCGGCCATGACGATTGTAGCCAATGCTGTCGCCGACCGGGATGTTCTTTATCTGGTTGATGGTGGTCTTCAGCGAAACCACAGGTTGCAGGAAATTCTTGTCGGCTTCGCAGGTCGGAACGCCGTACAGACCAATGCCGAGGCGCACCATATCGAACTGATATTTAGTGAATCGCGTGATGCCGGCCGTATTCAGAATATGGCGCAAGACCTTGTATGGGAACGCATCCACAATCATCTGGCTGCCTTCTTCGAAGCAATGAATCTGGCTCAGCGTGAACTCGTCTTCCGATGGATTGTCGGCCGTGGCCAAATGCGAAAACACGCTCGCCACACGCAACATCGGATTGGCTTTGATACGCCGAATGAGTTCAGGAATCTCGTTTTTCGAGAAGCCCAAACGGTGCATTCCCGTATCCAATTTAATGTGGATATTCAGCGGATGCGCTTCCGGCAAAGCCATGTTTTCCATCGCGTTTTCAATCATCATGAGGTTGCGGAAACTGAACACCTCCGGCTCCAAGTGGTATTTTATGATGTTGTCGTAACTGTGTACCTCGGGGCTCATCACCATGATGGGCAGATTGATACCTGCACGGCGCAACTCAACACCCTCATCGGCAAAAGCCACAGTCAAATAATCGGCGCGGCGGAACTGCATGATGTTCGACACTTCGAAATTGCCGCTGCCGTAGCCGAAAGCCTTCACCATGACCATCAGTTTGGTCTCAGGCTTAATCTTCGAACGGTAATAATTGTAATTGCTGACCAGATTGTTGAAATTGATTTCCAGAACGGTCTCATGTGCCTTTTCCTGCAATTCCTTGCTGATCTGCTCAAACTCAAAGGCACGCGCACCTTTCAGCAAAATCGTCTGGTTGTTGAATTTCGAGAAAGGAAAATGCGTGAGGAAATCACCGACATTGGCATAGAAATAACTTTCCATGGCGAACTGCTTGGCCTGACGCGAGATAGCCTCGCCAATGCCGACCAGCACATCCACGTTTTTCTTTTCCAAAAGGTGCGCAATCTCAGCATACAAATCATATTCGTTGCGGCCGCTTTGCAAAATGTCGGACAAGACCAACACCTTGCGCTTGTGCTGCCGCTGCTGGTTCATCACATCCAAGGCAATAGCCAAGGAATTGACATCGGAATTGTAATAGTCGTTGATAATCGTGCAGTTATTGATGCCCGACTTGATTTCCAAGCGCATGGCTACCGATGCCAGCGAAAGCAACCGCTGCGCAATCAACTCGGGTTGCAACCCCAAAAGCAAAGCCACGCAAATGCAATGAATGGCGTTTTCAACCGAAGCATCATCGGCAAACGGAATTGTGAAATTCAGAGCTGAGCCATGATAAATGCAAACGATTTCCGCATTCTTTTCGCTTTGCTGAACCGATTTCACAAACACATCGGCATCCTCAAACTTGCGGCTCCAAGTGAAAAACTTCACTTTTGAGGCAAGGCCTGATCGGATAACAACCTGCTGAATGTCAAAATAATCCATGCAGTAGACCAGTTTTTCCGCCTGCGTGAACAAGTTGAGTTTCTCGCCCGCTTTCTGGAAACGGCTGATGAAGTTTTCATCGTGAGCCTGGCCGATGTTGGTGAACACGCCAATCGTCGGTTTGATGACATTTTGCAACGGCATCATCTCTTCGGGTTGCGAGATACCTGCCTCAAACACAGCCAACTGATTTTCAGCGTTCATCTGCCAAACCGAAAGCGGCACGCCGACCTGGGAATTATAACTCTTCGGACTGCGGACGATATTGAAATCGGCACTCAAAATCTGAGTAAGCCACTCTTTCACAATGGTTTTTCCGTTGCTGCCCGTGATGCCGATGACCGGAATATCGAACTGCGCACGGTGATAGGCCGCCAATTGCTGCAAAGCCTTCAAGGTGTCGCCGACCACAAGAAAAACCGCATCGGCGAAAGGCTCGGCAGGCAGTTGCGTCACGACAAAAGCGCGGACACCTTTTTCATATAAGTCATGGATATATTTGTGCCCATCGTTGCGGGCGCTTTGCAAAGCGAAAAACAAGGCGTGGTCGGCAGCAACAAGTTGTCGGCTATCAATCAGCAAGTCGCTGATGGCTCTGTTTTCATCGTTTCCGACAAGCCGCGCACCGATGATTTCGGCGACCTGTCTTAAAGAATAATTCTGATGCTGCATGATTGAAAATTGAAAATGCAAAGGTACGATAAATTCCGATAAAGCAAGACGGTTTTTCTCCCGCTGATGATGACGACTCGCCCAGGCCTTCCCTCTGCGTTATCTGCGTTAGATTATTACGGCATAAAAACAAAGAGACGCACCCAAGGCACGTCTCTTGTCAGTTCCCTAATATTAATAGGTATTATTCGTAAACCTTTGCTTCGGCTTCGCCAGTGAGAACCATCAGTCCGTTGAGGGCGAGGGCTTTCATTTCGTCTTCGCCAGGATAGATGTGAACCGGAGCAATCTTTCCGAAGTGGTCTTTCAGAATGCCGCAGAAAGTCTTGTCGTAAGCCATGCCGCCTGTGACATAGATGGCATCGACATTCATGCTGAGTGCCGAAGCAGCCAGACCGCCGACTTCCTTGGCCACCTGATAAGCCATGGCGCGGTAAACGAGTTCCCATTCCTTGTTGCCAGCCTTCACGGCGTTTTCAACTTCCAGAGCATCGTTGGTGCCGAGGTAAGCCACATAACCGCCTTTGCCTTTCAGCATCTGTCCGATTTCCTTCTTGGTGTATTTGCCGCTGAAGCAAGCATCGACGAGGAGACCTGCCGGCAAGGTTCCTGAGCGTTCAGGAGTGAAAGGACCTTCACCATTCAGAGCGTTGTTGACATCGACAACACGGCCATTCTTGTGGGCGCAGACCGAAATGCCGCCGCCAAGGTGAACGCCGATGGCGCTGATCTCTTCGTATTTCTTACCCAAATCCTTAGCCAACTCACGGGCAATAATCTTGTGGTTCAAGGCATGGAAAACGGAAAGACGCGGGAATGCCGGATGACCTGAGAAACGGGCCACATCTTCCATTTCGTCGACGACGACAGGGTCGGCGATATAAGCCTTCACGCCAAGTTCCTTGGCAATGTCGTTGGCAATCAAGCCGCCGAGGTTGCAGGCATGTTCGCCGACTGGGCTGTTGAAAAGGTCTTTGATCATGGCTTCATTCACTTCGTAAACGCCCGATACCAATGCATGGAGCAAACCGCCGCGGCCAACGATGATGTTTACATCGCTGAGGTCGATGCCTGCTTCCTTCAATTCGCGCATGATGACTTCCTTGCGGAAAGGATACTGGTCGGCGATTTTCTCGTATGGAGCCAATTCTTCCGTTGAATGCTTGATGTTCTTCTTGAAGACCTGATTCTCGTCTTCAAACAGGGCAACTTTCGTTGAAGTTGAGCCTGGATTTATCGTTAATATCTTGTATGCCATTTGTGTTGATTTGTATGTTGTTTATTTGTTTATTTGGATTTTCGAGGTCTCGAGGTCTCGAGGTTGCGAGACAGCGGGGCTCATGACCTCGTAGTCTCGCAGCCTCGTTTTCCCCATTACTTTGCCAGCATGGCAGCCAGTGCGATGGAATAGAGCTTGGTCTTGGTGGTGTCGCCACGTGAAGAGAGCACGCAAGGCACCTTGGCACCCATCAGGATGGCACCCACTTCGCTCTTGTCGAACTTAGTGCAGCACTTGTAGAACACGTTGGAGCTTTCGAGGTTCGGGAACACCAGGCAGTCGGCATCGCCGGCGACAGGGTTCTTCATGCCCTTGATGGCAGCAGTCTCAGCATCGAGAGCGAGGTCGAGGGAGATAGGGCCTTCAACCATGCAACCCTTAATCTGGCCGCGTTCAGCCATCTTGGCGATGATGGCGGCATCGACGCATGCCGGAATGCCAGCACTCATCTGTTCGGTAGCGGTAACCATGGCAACCTTCGGGCAGCTGATGCCTATAGCCTTGGCGGTAGTGGTGACATATTTCAGCAAGGTCTGCTTCTGTTTCAGGTCAGGCAGCGGAATGATGGCGCAGTCGCTGACGACGAGCAGCTTGTGGTAGTTCGGGTTTTCAATCACAGCCACGTGAGCCAAAGTGACATTCGGAGGGCAAAGGCCACGTTCCTTGTTGAGGATGGCGCGCATGTACTTGTCGGTTGGGAGCAGACCCTTCATCAGGATGTCGGCTTCGCCAGCGTTGATAAGGTCGCAAGCCATGGCAGCGGCTTTCACATCGTCCGATTCCTGAATGATGCGGAAACTGTTGATGTCGATATTCTCGGCTTTGCACACTTCGGCGATAGTGGCTTGGTCACCCACGAGAGTGGCTTCGATAAGACCTTCGTTGACTGCATTGCTGACAGCGCAAATGGTGTGAGCATCGTTGGCGTATGCAGCGACAAGACGTTTTTTAGGTTTGCTGCGCAAAACCTCAAACATTTCTTCTAATTTTCTGATTTCCATAATATTGATGAACTAAATATTAAATATTTCAATTAAGATTTCCGCAAAGATACGAATTAAAACAATAGGTTTGCCATTGTTTTCAAAAATCAAAGTATAAAAGTCAACAAACTGACATTATTTTCCTAACGGTATCCGCTTCAAAGTCTTGTAATAAGCGCCCGTGGGTTGCAGGAAACTCTGGAAATAAACGATTTCGTTCACATCGGCATGAAGATAAGTCTTCTGCTCGATAGATTGGTAGATTTTCTGGAAATACGATTTATCAACCAATTGCTTGATGCGGCAAACGGTGATGTGAGGCACAAAATTCTGACGGTCACGGAGATAACCGACGCTGTCGAAAGCATCAAGAATGTCTTCTTCCAAATCGTAAAGCACCTTTGGCTCCTCGCTCATGCCTAACCAAAGCACACGCGGCGAATGGTTGCTGCCAAAAATGCCCGTGCGGTTGAAGTCCATAGTGAACGGCTGATGGTTTTTCGCCACTTTTTGGCAAGCCTCAATGATTTTCGGGACATCGGCATCGGGCGTGTCGCCGACAAATTTCAAGGTCAAGTGAATCTGGTCGGTCTTGCACCAGTTGATGTTGCGTTTTTCGTGCTGCAAGTTGCGTTGCAGGCTTTCCGACAAGGCGGGAAACTCCGTTCCGCCGTTGATGGGAATGGCTAAAAATGTACGTTTCATAGAGTTAAAAATGTTTATTCAACCATTAGAATGTGCGAAAATACATCAATTTTTGAGATTTGGACAAGATTCAGTTTGAGAATCTATCCAAATACAATAAGAGAGGTTATGACCGGGATGAATATTTGAAATATTATCTGTAGAGACGCAGCGTGCTATGTCTCCTTCTTTGAAAAACATTGAAAAATTTCGTTCAATAAAATGCCGTTTTCAATATAATTTATACCTTTGCAGCGAAAACTCGTTGGAAAAACGTGTGTAATTCTACAAAAACTCATTGGAAAAACGTGCGTAAAACAATGTAATAAATTGTAAATATGTCATTTAGAAGAAATATAGAATCCGTTCTAAAAGAGTGGAAACAGAAGAAGGGTCACAATCCGATAGTGATAAAGGGTGTGCGCCAATGCGGAAAGACTTTTTCCGTGAAGGCTTTTGCCGAAAAAAACTATAAGCATGTCGTGTATCTCGATTTCCATGAACACAAGGAATACAAGGCTTTTTTTGCCGGAGCACTGGATGTTGACACCTTATTGATGAATATTGCTGCCGGAATGCCCGATTCCGTATTTGAAAAAGGTCAGACTTGCCTGATTTTTGACGAAATTCAAGATTGTCCTGCGGCACGGGCTTCATTGAAATTCTGGAAACTCGATGGCCGTTTTGATGTGATTTGCACAGGTTCGCTGTTGGGCGTAAACGGATACAAGACTAAGGAAGAGCAGGAGGAAGAGGAAAGGACCAGTATTCCTGTGGGATATGAAGACATTGTGAACATGTATCCTATGGACTTTGAAGAATGGCTGTGGGCAAATGGCATCCGACCGATGCATATCGACTACCTGAAACAATGCCTCGAAACGGAAACACCTGTCAACGAGGCTATTCACGACCGTATGCGCCAACTGCTGTTACAATACATCATCGTCGGGGGAATGCCTAAGGCTGTGGCTACATTCATCGAAACGAAGCATGTTGGCGAGGTGGCAAAAGTGCAACGTGCCATCATCGACGATTACAAGTCGGACATGCTAAAATATGCTTTGCCAGCCGACAAGCCGCGCATTCGGGAATGTTTCGAGTCGATTCCACGGCAATTGGCACGTGAGAACAAGAAATTCTCTTACAGCATTGTGCGCGCCAATGGCCGGGGCCGCGACTACAATGGTTGCCTCCAATGGATAGAAGATGCAGGCATTATCCGCCGTTGCCATAATTTGGAAATTACTGAATTGCCTCTTGATAGCAATAGCATTGAGGATGCTTTCAAGGTGTATATGGCTGATACAGGACTGTTTGTCAGTATGCTTGAGGACGGCACGGCTTCTTCCATATTGCAAGGAGACCTTCATACTTATAAAGGCGCCATATTTGAGAATCTGCTGGCAGACATTTTCGGCAAAATGGGACGAAAACTTTATTATTTCCACAAAGACAGCGGTTTGGAACTCGATTTCGTGATACGCTACAAGGACAATTGTACGCCTATTGAATGTAAGGCGGAAAATGGCAATGCCAAATCCTTGCGCACTGTTTTAAACAATTCGGAAAAATACCATGTGGACCAAGCCATTAAGATAGGTAATTACAACATCTTCCGAAACGGAAGTGTGCTGAGCGTTCCCCATTATATGGCTTTCTTGCTGAGAGAAGTTTAGCACCTTTTTTAGAGACGCATGTTATTAAATGATTTCTCCTTTCCATAAGGCTTTCAGGAAATCGTAAACGTAGATGTTTTCAACGCCGTTTATCTTGCGGTTGAATTTGTCTTGCGATACAATGACAAGTCTTGCATCGGGATAATCTTCGCCAAAGTTTTTCAGGTTTTTCACATGCGATGTCCGGATTTCGTATGACGATTTGAATTCCAAAGCAATTCTTGCATCGCCAACTACGGCATCAACTTCAATTCCCGTGTAAGTCCGCCAATAGGAAAGTGTTTCGTTGTTGTTGGTATAGCCCAAATAGGCGATGATTTCCTGTACGAGCAGATGCTCGAAGGCGTGGCCAAATTCTGCTGTCCCCGATTCTAATCTGTTTCTCCGTAAAAGGTAATTGACAATGCCCACATCAAAAAAGTAGAACTTGGGTGCTTGAATGGTGCCTCGTTTCTGTGTTTTTGTAAAGGCAGGAAGCATGTAGCCTATGAGCGTGTCTGTCAATATGTTGAAGTATTCTTTTACGGTTTTTGCACTTACTCCACAATCTTGCGCGATGTTTTGGTAATTGACCATTTCGCCATCTGTCATGGCAGCTGCTTTTAGGAAATTGGAGAACCCCGAAAGGTTTCTGACCAAGGCTTCGGCTTGTATTTCTTCTTTCAGATAGGTGTCAACGTAGGCCTGCAAATGCCTGACAGGATTTTCCAATGGGTGAATTGCGGGCAACATGCCATTGTTGATGGCACGGTTGAGGTTGAAATCAGGGATTTCGGCACTGACAAGTGGAAAAAGCGTGCAAGGCAATGCGCGTCCTCCCAAGGTGTTAGCTGAATTGCGCCGAAGTTTTCGGGCACTCGATCCGCATAGTATGAACCGCATTTGCCGGCGTGAAATCAGCAGGTGTACTTCGTTAAGCAGTTCCGGGACTTGTTGTATTTCATCAATGATTATCAATGAATTGTCGGGCAATTCCTCGACGATTTCGCGTAAAAACGATGGTCTTTGCTTGAAACGCAACAAAGTGTCGAATTCCAAAAGGTCGATGTATTTTGCTTTAGGGAAACGATTCAGCAAAAGGCAAGTCTTGCCCGTTTGACGCGCTCCGAAAAGGAAGAGGCTGCTGTTTGCGGCTTCGTCTAATGATAGGTAACGGCTGTACATGTTTACTGCTTTTGTTGTGTCAATTGGTTGAAAATCGGGAGTACTACTTCTGATTTTCAATCAAAATCGGAAGCAAAGGTACGGATTTTTAATAATTGTGAATAAAAATGCACCTATTTTTGGAAAATTATTTCAGTTTTGTTGGTAGAGACGCGATGAATCGCGTCTCCATAAAAACAATTAATCTGTAGATAGGTAGCGTGCTACATCTCTCTATTTCTGCACATTACGCCTTCTTCAGCAGAATGACATAAACTGGGAAGTGGTCGCTGTAGCCGCCCATCCAGACGCCGCTACCGAAGGTGCGGAACGGATAGCCGTTGTAGCGTCCGCCGTGCTGCTTGAGGAATTCCTTGTTATGCACTTTGGCGTTCTTGAACTGATAGGTCGAATAATCGGTGGGCAGCAGGCCAGGGGTGAGGATGGTCTGGTCCAAAACGCCGGGCACGTCGTGGTAGTAGTTGGTGCCGATGCCTTTCTTGTGAAGTTCGTACATCGGGTTGTAGAACTCGCCGTCGCGCAGGTCGTTCATGTTGCCTGAGGTTCTCAGATATTCCGTGATGCTCTTGTTGGTTGGGTAGTCGTTGAAGTCGCCCATCATGATGATTTTGGCGTTTTGGTCTTCGCGCATGATGGAGTCGGCGATGTGGCGGCAGAGTTCGGCTGCGGCAATGCGGCCCGGCATCGAGCGTTTTTCGCCGCCATAGCGTGAAGGCCAGTGCATGACGATGAAGTGCATCATTTCGCCATCGAAAAGGCCGCTGACCAAAAGCTGGTCGCGGGTGATGAAATCAGGCTGGCCGGGGACGATGGTGCGGTACGACTTGGTGCTTGTCACCTTGAAATATTTCGGGTTGTAGATCAAGCCCACGTCCACGCCACGACGGTCGGGCGAGTCGTAATGTACAATCTGATAGTTGCGGTCCTTGATTTCGGGTTGCGCCACCAAATCCTCAAGCACGGTGCGGTTTTCCATCTCCGAAAGTCCGAGCACGGCCACACCATCGGGCGTAATGTCGGTGCCGATGGTCGAGATGCTGTAAGCCATGTTGTGGAGCTTGGTTGTGTATTTCTTTGTGTTCCATTGGTTTGCACCATTTGGCAGAAACTCTTCATCGTTCTTGTTCGGGTCGTCGATGGTGTCAAAAAGGTTTTCCAAATTATAGAAACCTACCAATCCTACTTTATAGGCTTGTTTTTCTTGTGCTTTGAGTGGGATTGCCGGGAGGAGGATTCCCAATATTAATATAAGGATAGATGTGCGCTTAAACATAAGATTGCTGTATTTAAAATTGCAAAGATAGACTTTTTGTGTGTTCTTATGGCAATTATGTCATAAAACTTGATTAGTGCGGTTTTTCGTCAAAAAAATGACGTTTCCAATCCAAAGAATCCCTATCTTTGTCTTCTTATTGTCGACAACAAGTAATTTTTATATTTATGAAAAGAGTTTTACTTTTAACTGCCGCTGTTTTGCTCGTCGCGAGAATGTCAGCACAAGTCGCTGATACGACGGCAATTCAGGAACTGGAAGTGCCCACCATCATGCTCATGGATTCCGATTTCGACGAGTCGTCGACTTCGGTCAATGAGGCGGGAACCTTGCTGCAATCGTCGCGCGACGCCTTCAATTCCATCGCTGCTTACAATTTCGGCTCCTTGCGTTACCGTATCCGTGGCAACGATTCCAAGTACTCCGATGTGATGATCAACGGCATCCTGATGAACGACCCCGAAACGGGACGACCAGTTTTTGCCAATTGGGGTGGCTTGAACGATGCCATGCGCAATTCAACCATTACCGAAGGTCTCGGCACGACCGATGCCGGTTTCGGCGGTCTCGGTGGCCTGACGGCCATCTCGACGCGTGCTTCCAACTACCGCAAGCAAACCTCGTTGAGTTATGCTTTCTCCAACCGTTCCTACAACCACCGTGTGATGGCTTCTGTCGGCACGGGCGAAATGGGGAAGGGTTGGTATTTGATGGCCAACGTATCGGGCCGTTATGCCGGTGAAGGCTACACCGAAGGCACTTTCTATCAGGCTTACAGCTATTTCCTCTCCGTGGAGAAGAAAATCAACAGCAAGCACAGCCTCAATCTCACCGTTTTCGGCGCACCGTCGCAGCGTGGCGGCTCGGCCCCTGTGGTGCAGGAAGCCTACGATTTGGTCGGCTCCAATTATTACAACCCGAACTGGGGCTACCAGACCATGCCCGACGGCACGCGCGAAATGCGCAATGCGCGCGTCAGCACCTATCATCAGCCTATGGCGCAGCTGACTTGGTATTGGGACCCGAATCCGAAGACTTCGTTCAACACGACGTTCTATTATTTCGGCGGTAAGGCTGGCCAGACGACCCTCGAATGGGGCGAAGCCAAAGACCCGCGTCCGGACTATTACCGCAATCTGCCGAGCTATTTCTTTGGCAATGCCCATAGTCAGGCTGAGTACGAAGCGCAGCTGCAAGCCTGGCAGAACCGCGACCCGAATGTCTGCCAAATCAATTGGGACGAATTGTATATGGCCAACCGCAACCACTTGGCAACCGTGCATAATGCCAATGGCGGCACGCAGGATGTGACGGGCAAATTCTCGAAATACATCCTTGCCGAGCGCCATTACGACAAGTTTCAGGCTGGCAACGCCACCTATTTCAAGCATGAAATCAATCCTAATTTCCACTTGACGGGCGGTTTCGCCATCAGCTCTTCAAGAACGCATTATTATGAAAATGTGAATGATTTGCTTGGCGGCGATTACTATTACGACATCAACAAATACGCCGAAAACATGGAATCCGATGAATGTCAGGTGGATTTGAACAATCCTAACCATGTGGCACGTGTCGGCGACATCATCAATTATAACTATTACGCCAACCGTGATTACGGCCGCATCTGGAACCAATGGAACTATTTAGTCGGTAATTTCGACATTTATTGGGGCGCACAGATTTCCTTCACGCAGATTTGGCGCGAAGGCCTCTTCAAGAATGGCGCTTTTGCGGATGATTCATACGGCAAAGACAAGATGCACAACTTCGTTGACCCGGGTTTCAAGGCTGGTGTCACCTACGCCATCAATGGCCGTAATTATCTCGTGCTGAACGAATGTTACCTTTTCCAGGCTCCGCAATTCCGCGACATTTACGTTTCGCCACGCACCCGCAACACCTTGGTGACCGATAAGCCGCGCAGCGAAAGAATCAATGCCATCGACCTGAGCTACGAATTCCGCTCGCCTATCTTCAAGTTGCGCCTGACGGGTTATTACTACACCTATAATAATTTAATTTGGAACCGCAGCTTCTATTGCGAAAACGTGCTGACGGCTTCAAGCGATGCCGGCAACTCCTACAAGAGCGAGTTCGTGAATTTCATCATGACCAACATCAACCAGCAAAGCGTTGGCGCAGAATTGGGCATCGAATACAACGTTTCGCCAACCGTGACTTTGCAGGCTGCCGCTGCCAATGGCTCGCATACCTACATGAATCGCCCGACATTCTCGGTTTATGACGATAACAATGCTGTGGCATATATCGAAAACGAGACGGCTTACCTGAAAGGCTATCACGTTTCGTCAGGCCCTGAAACCGTGGCGTCTTTGGGTGTCAAATACAATGCGCCTAAGAACTGGTGGGTCAGCCTGAATGGTAACTACATGGCTAACATGTATTTCGACGTGAATCCTTACAACCACACCGAAGCCGGCATGTCGCATTATGCCGTGGGCGACATTCGCATTGAAGACGTGCTGAACCAGAAGCCGATGAAGCAAGCTTTCACCCTCGATTTCTATGGCGGCATCTCGAGACGCATCAAAGGCCACACTTTGCTGCTGAACGTGAGCGTCAACAATATCCTGAACAACAAGAGCACCGTGCTTTACGGCTACGATCAGCTGCGTTTCAACGCCAGCGACCCGGATATGTTCCCTTCAAAGTATAGCTACATGTACGGCATCAATTATTACATTAGCTTGACAATCAGAAGATAAGTGTTGTATTCAAAGATTCAAGAATCAATATTTAAAAATTCCCAAATTGCCATTTTAAATCTTTGAATTTTAAATCTTTAAATCTTAAATCTTTAAATTTTAAATTAAATCACACATACAATGAAAAGATTACTAAACCGCAGTTTCATGCTTCTTGCCTTGTTGGGCGTGCTGTTCACTTCGTGCAAGAAGGATCATTATGACGAGCCTCCGATTCAGGATTTGCCTCTCGGACAAGTCTACACCATCGACCAGATTCTTGCTCTGGAATCGGGTTTTGTTTTCAATGAAGACGCATCGGTCTATGGTATCATTACCGCTGACGAAGTCTCCGGCAACCTCTACAAGGCCGCTTTCATGCAAGACCCTGAGACGGGCAAGGCCATCGAACTTTACCTGAATGCCACATCCGGTGTCCGCATCGGCGACCGCGTCCGCATCTACCTGAAAGGCGTGACCTACGCTCTGTACAACGGCTTGCCGCAACTGAGCAATTTCGAACCTGATGGCCACATTATCATCGAGGCCAACAACCAGCCGATTCAGCCATTGGAAACTACAATTGCCGAAATTTGCAACGGAAACATTGCTCCTGGCGCTCTTGTGAAACTTAAACATGTGAAATTTGCCGAAAAAAACACTTTCGCTGATCCTACAACTTATGGTGAACGCTATTTGTTGGATTCTGCCGATTTCTCAAACAAAGTTATGGTGCGCACCAGTAACTATGCCAATTTTGCTAACGATAGTCTGCCGCAGGGTACTGGCGAATTAACAGCCATTGCTTCGATTTATAATACCAAATGGCAACTAATCATCCGTTCGACAAGGGAATTGAAATTTAATGGTTATACGCCAAGTGCCGACGGACTTCCTTATTATCAAGACTTTACTTCTTCGTTTGGCACATATAGCACCTATGATGTATTGGGCGGTCAGTCGTGGACAATCGATTATAGCACAGCCAAGATGACGGGTTACGAAAACAGCACCAACTTCGCCAACGAAGACTGGCTGATTTCGTCACGTTTCTCATTGGAAAATGTTTCAAGCGCAAGTCTGACCATGTCGTACATTGCACGCTATTTCAACGATTTGAATAACGACATTACCATTCAGGTGTCATCTGATTACACCTCTGGCGACCCGACTTTGGCTACATGGACTGCTGTTCCTGCTTCATGGACTTCGGGCAGCGACTGGGCTACCTTCGCTTCTACCACTGTTGACCTCTCGCAGTTTGTCGGTCAGAAGGTGACTGTCGCCGTGAAATATCTCTCTACCGATATCAAGGCCGGCACCATCGAAGTGCAGAGCATCCTCATTCAGGAAGGCAGCGGCCCAACGCCTCCTCCAGGACCGACCCCGGGCCCAGGCGGCGAAGTTCAGGCTATGCCTTATACGCAGGATTTCAGCAACGAATTCGGCTCATACATGACATTCGATATTGCTGGCTCGCAGCAGTGGATGATCGACTACCATACCGCCAAGATGACCGGTTATGAAAACAGCACCAACTACGCCAACGAAGACTGGCTGATTTCTTCTCCTGTCGCCATCACAGGCGTCAGCGATGCAAAATTCACAATGACTTATATTGCCCGCTATTTCAGCAACCTCGATAGCGACATTACCCTTTGGGCTTCATCGGATTATGTCTATGGCAGTAACCCGACGACGGCATCGTGGACTCAGGTTCCTGCTTCATGGACTGCCGGTTCTGACTGGAACAATTTCAAGACCACCGAAGTCTCTCTGACTGAATATGTTGGTCAGACAGTTACTTTTGCCGTGAAATATGTCTCCACCGATGTAAAGGCTGGCACTATTGAAATCCAAAGCATTACCATTTCTGAAGGTAGCGGCGTTACCCCTCCAACGCCTCCAACTCCACCAACCCCAGGTGGCAGCGGCACGGCTGAAGACCCTTATAATGTTGGTTCGGGCATCACGCTGCAAGGTCAGGATGTCGTGGCTTGGGTGCAAGGTTACATTGTTGGTGCCGTGAAATCAGGCATTTCAACAGTGACAAGCAATGCCGACGTCAACTGGTCTGCTCCATTCGATTTGGCTACCAATGTCGTCATCGCTGACGACCCGGCTTGTAAGGAAATTACCAGTTGCGTCATCGTCAATCTGCCTGCTGGCAAGCCTTTGCGTTCGCTGGTCAACTTGATGGATAATCCAAATAATCTCGGCCTACTCCTTGCTGTCAAAGGCAAGCTCCGCACTTATTTTGGTCAGTCTGGTCTGCGCGACAGCGGCGGAACAGTGAGCGATTTCATCCTCGAAGGCTTTGATGGTGGCGATACAGGCGGTGGCGAATTGCAGACTTTGCCTTATTCCCAGTCGTTCGAAAGAAGTTTCGGTACTTACACGACTTACAGCGTTGCTGGCAGCCAGACTTGGGTAATTGATTACAGTACGGCAAAGATGACGGGTTATGAAGGCAGTTCTCATGCCAACGAGGACTGGCTGATTTCTTCGCCTATGGTTGTTACCGATGCAAATGTCAAGATGCTTGTCACATACGTTGCTCAATATCAAAGCGGTATGGATGATGATGTAACTATTCAAGTTTCAAGCGATTATCATTTTGGCGATAATCCTACAACTGCTACATGGACTAAACTTTCAGCAGAATTTCCGAATACTGCCGATTGGAATGACTTCCAAACGGTGACGGCAGGTTTGGAAGATTTTGTAGGACAGCAGATTACTGTGGCAGTGAAATATCTCTCGACTGATGAACAGTCACGCACGCTTGAGGTTAAGAGCATTACAGTTGAATAATAAATTCAATTCGTTTCTAATTCTAAAAGCCGTCCTTCGGGGCGGCTTTTTTTGATTTTTATCTTGCGATAATGAAAATCTTCCTAACTATGCAAGCGCAGCGCAGCAAGGAAAATCCATTTATGAAAGATTCTCGTTAGATTTATGTCCAAAGAAAAGTAAAACTTCAGATACTGTCCCAAAAAGTGTGTCTGAGCGCAGAGGCTAAAAAAAGGGATTGGCCAATCAGTCCAATCCCTTAAAAGTCTGTATCTTTAGGGTGCCCAAACTCTAAATAACAGACTTAAAATGAAGTTTACAAAGGAACAA
>NZ_JBADWU010000017.1:0-15758 GCF_056203535.1 Candidatus Limimorpha sp.
GATACTGTCCCAAAAAGTGTGTCTGAGCGCAGAGGCTAAAAAAAGGGATTGGCCAATCAGTCCAATCCCTTAAAAGTCTGTATCTTTAGGGTGCCCAAACTCTAAATAACAGACTTAAAATGAAGTTTACAAAGGAACAAATTTTTGAGCTATTGTGCAGGCATGCACAGAAAGAAAAAATAGCCACACAGTATCTTATGGAGAATGAGGGTACTTTTTAATAAATGATTATCCGCCAACAGGCGAAGGTTTGTAGCTCCTATGCTTGAATTCCGACCTGTATCTGACCGTTGCGATGACCAGCCTGTCAAAGGTCTTGTCGCCGAAATACTTCCTGTTGAACTTGTAGCAGAACTCGTCGAGGTATAGCTGAAGGAGTTCCATGCTCCGCAGCCAGTTTGACAAGCCGATACAAATACGAGAGTAAAAACATCGTGCATAAAAGAATACGCCCAGGCGTTGCTGTTCGGAGTAGAATTCAGCAAATTCTCATTTCTTGGTAGCCCCTACTCTTTTCGCTGGAATGCAGTCGGGGATTCTCCAGTGTGGGTCTTGAAGTATTTACGAAAGGTGAACTGTTCCGGAAAACCAAGTTCCTCTGCAATTTCTTTAATGGAAAGATCTCTTTGTAATAACAGTTGTTTCGCCTGGCTTATCGTGTAGGTCGTAATCCACTGAATCGGCGTCTGCCCAGTATATTTATGGATGAGCGCGGAGAAATGGCGGACCGTCAAGTGCGCCTCGTCAGCATACCGGGATACCGGGTATCGGTCGGCATAATGCTGGCCGAGTGACTGAATGAAGCCGATGAATACCTGCTCACCTCTTGATGGTTTCTCTTTTGTGGGACGTTTGTTTGCGGCCATCTCATACATGATCTCAAGAATGATTTGCAAGCGGAGAAGATCCATCAATCGCTTATTCATAGATTGAAACATTTCTTCTTCGGGATGGACGTCACCCCGCTCATCTATATGCCGGGTCGTTTCATGTACCCTTCTCTCCATCTCCGGACTCAAATGGATGATAGGGGCAGATGCACTCAACACCGGCATCATTCTGGGAAAGAATGGTGCTGTCTCACCGAAGATCGTGGCTATATCAACCGTTATGACGCACTCCTTGAAGTCAGGACTACATTCCACTTCCACGGTAGGAAGGGCAGGCGAAACGATTATGGCAACGCCTTTCTCAAGTTTGCATAGGTAGTTGCCGGCAATGCGGGTTGCCTGTCCGTCCAGACAAAGGGATATTCCTACTTTTTGCTCAATATTCATCGCGAAATGCCCTGTTTTTGCAGCAAAAATAGGCATAATTTTGCACCTGAAAACTAAAAAAGAATACTAATATGAAGAAGATTGTGAATAATTGGCACTGGATCTCGGTTTATCTGGCCGGGGTCGCTGCTCTGATTGCCAGCCTTGTCCAGATGGAACCTGCTACAAAACTACTGCTTGCCGCCAATTGTGTCCTATTCCTGCATTTCTTCGAGGAATTCGGTTGGCCGGGCGGATTCCCGTGGATGGGCATGAAGGTACTGATGGGTAGCAATGAGATGGACTCCTCAAAATGGAACTGTAACAACCTGAGCTCCATGTTCGGTAACTGGGGCTTCCTTCTGCTGGTGTATATCCTTCCTATCTGCCTGCCCGAGGTGCGCTTCCTTACCCTTGCAGCCATGATGTTCCTTTTTGCCGAGGTACTCATGCACTGGATGATGTTTCCCATCCGTCTTAAAACCTTCTATAACGCCGGCATGGTTACTGCAGTTGGTTGCGGAATCATCGCTTGCTGCTACTTCTTCGGTGGGGTGTTCGATGCCGATATGTTTTTCTGGTACGACTATGTCTTGGCCGTCGTCTGGTTCATAGTATGCTTTGTCTTCTGCTTCCGTTCCAAGCTCTATTGGGGGCTTGGGAAGAAACCTGGTTATGCTTTGACCGAGCAGAGTGCCTTTGGTGTAGGCTTCAAGAGCTAAATTCGAATTTATCGGCTCACCTGCCCTTCTTCATGTTCAGGCTAAGCAGGATGATAGAGATAGCGGAAGCGCGATTCGGCATCCCGATAAGAAAAAAACCTGGTGCCAAGCAGTAGGAGACCTGCACGCAAAGGACCACAGGCGTTATCAAGTCCGGTGGAATTAATAAGTGTGTTTGGAAGGTTTGGAATTGATTTTCAGCATCGAAAAAACTCCACCCTGAAATATGGGTGGAGTTTTTTTGTTGTTCTTATTGCAGTAAATGCAATGTCACAGCCATACTAAATTGTTAATTATGCAAAATTGGCATTGATTCAAATTCTTCTGTTCAGATAGTCTGAATAGTCTGTCACTTCGGGTTTGTATTCTTCTCCGAAAAGTCCGGATGAAACCATGAAGTCGGCCGAGGCACGATTGCAGGCTGTTGGAATGTCGTATAACACGCTTAGCCTCAATAACGCCTTCACATCAACATCGTGAGGCTGACTCGTCATCGGATCCCAAAAAAAGATGAGATAATCGATTTTCCCCTCCGAAATCAACGAGCCGAGCTGTTGGTCGCCACCAAGTGGACCGCTTTTCAGGCAGTGAATACCATCAAGAACAGTCGACAACAGTTTGCCCGTTGTCCCCGTTGCATAATACTCGTTCCCACGAAGTTTATCTACATGTTTCGTGACCCATTCCAATAGGTCTTTCTTTTTGGCATCGTGTGCCACTAATGCTATGGTTTTCATGATTTTAATAGGATAGAAGCAAGGACTTGCCTTGCTCCATAGTTAGTTTATTGAATTTCTTTCCCAATTTTAAAGCCTAAATTGTAAAGTCTGTCAATGTCTTCTTCGCGGATAGGAGCGCCTTTCACTTCCACGCTTTCGGCTGCGAGTTGCCAACCGCCTTCTTCAGCGTGTTTGCAGAGTGTCTTCACGCCGCCGCCGCCCCAGCTCATGCCGCCGAAAATGCCGTAGATTTTGTCTTTCGGCTTGAATTCGTTGAGCTCGTGAACGAGCAAAGTCATATTCGGAAACATGCTGCCATAATGGGCGCAAGCCCCGATGATGACACCTTTGTATTTCCAAATGTCGCTCATGATGAAGGAGACCTCGGTTTTGGCTACATCGTAAACACGAATGTTCCTGATGCCGGCTTCGGCTGCACCACGGGCAATGATGTCGGCCATGCGGGCAGTGTTGCCGTACATGGAACCGTAAACAATCACGATGCCTTCCTCGTTTTGGTGACTGCTCCATTGGATGTATTTGTCGAGAACCCATTGCAGATTGCTGCGCCAAATAAGTCCGTGGGACGGAGCTATCATCTTGATTTCCAATCCGCCGAGTTTCTGAATGGCTTTCAAGGTAGGTCCTGCCACCTTGCCGACGATGTTGGCGTAGTAGCGGCGCATGTCGTCTTCATAAAAACTGATGTCGGTTTCATCATCGAAAATGCCACCGTTCAAGGCACCGAAACCGCCGAAAGCATCGTTTGAAAAGACAATCTTTGTGCTTTGCTCGTATGTGACCATGGATTCTGGCCAATGGACCATAGGAACCATGAAGAATTGGAACGTGTGTTGGCCAATATTCAGAGTCTCGCCATCGGCAACAATGAGTTTGTTGTCAATCGGGCTGTAAAATGCCTCCAAAGGAGCGAAAGTCTTTGCGTTTCCAACAACTTGGACTTCAGGATATTCCCTGGTAATAGCCGCAATGGCTCCGCTATGGTCGGGTTCGGCATGGTTGACGATGAGATAGTCGACTTTTCGGCCATCGAGAATGAGTTTCACCTTTTTAAGATATTCGTCAAAGAAACCGGCTTCGACTGGGTCGATGAGGGCAACTTTTTCGTCAACAATCAAATAGGAATTGTATGAAACGCCATTTGGAAGTTCCATGTGGTTTTCGAAAAGTTCTGTGCGTCTGTCGTTTACGCCAACGTAAAAAATGTTTTCTGAAAGTTGAATGTGATTCATATCGCTTTTTTTCTGTTTTTATTCGAATATTTCAACGAAAACTTCCCTGCCATGCTTGCAAACTGGGCAAACGAAATCATCTGGCAGTTCGTAACCTTCGTAAATGTGACCGCAAACCTGACATTGCCAACGCCGCAACTCTTTGGCTGCATTTTCAGCCTTTGGCTGTGGTTTCGGCTTGATGTTTTGCTGGTAATAGTCGTAGGTCAGCGAAGGTTTGTCGGAAAGCACCTGAGCATCTTGAACCTCGGCGATAAACATGGTGTGCGTGCCGAAATCGATGGATTTCACCACATGGCAAGCGATGAAAGCATTGCTGTATTTCGGAATGTAAATCACATTGTTCACTGCGCGTTGTTCTTCCTGACTGTTCTCAAATTTGTTGACATTCCTGCCGGATTGGAATCCGAAATGCTCGAATACCGACATGGGCGTTTCGGTGGTTAGGCAGGAAATG
Source organism: Candidatus Limimorpha sp. (assembly GCF_056203535.1). Taxonomy (NCBI): domain Bacteria; kingdom Pseudomonadati; phylum Bacteroidota; class Bacteroidia; order Bacteroidales; genus Candidatus Limimorpha; species Candidatus Limimorpha sp. Next base: position 4,408 of record NZ_JBADWU010000017.1, read on the forward strand.
TTGAACACGCACGAGTCTTTAATCAGGTCGTGGGTGTAGTTGCCTTTGTTGACTGTGACTGAAATTCTTAACGGGTCGCTCGTGAGTTGCAGCACGGTGTTGATGATGCATCCGTTGTCCTTGTTTTCGTAATTGGTGGTCAGGACATAAAGTCCGTAACTGATTTTAAAAAGTGCCTTGTTATCCATAAAATTTTGATTTTAAGAAAATTGCAGGAGCGCTTTCCAACACTCCCGCAATTTTCAATTGGTTTTACATTTCCGAGAAACTGTCTTTGCCGATTTTGCAAAGTGGGCAAGTCCAATCGTCAGGGATTTCTTCAAATGGTGTTCCTGGGGCTATGCCACTATCAGGATCGCCTACTTCTGGGTCGTAAATGTAACCGCAGACATCACAAACGTATTTCTTCATAGTGTGTTGGTTTTAAAGTTCACTATTATAACAATTCCTCTCCAAAAAGGTTCGACTAAATGGTTGAAATAATGGTTTGGCATTGTTTTTTTGCTGCTGGCTATTGGCTTTTAGCCTTTGGCGCAACTCGTCATCAAACTAATGGATGAACTATGTTAATGAACCAATCATGCCAGTAGCCAATAGCCAAAAGCCAGTATCCCAAGTGATTATCAAATGATTAGTAATTTTCTGCCTTGATTTGGAAATAGGACTGTGGGTGGTTGCAGACTGGGCAAACTTGTGGAGCCTTTTTGCCAATCACAATGTGACCGCAGTTGGCGCACTGCCAAACCATATCGCCTTCGCGTGAGAAAACAATGCCGTCTTCGATGTTCTGAAGGAGTTTGCGGTAACGGGCTTCGTGTTCCTTTTCGATTTTGGCGACCATTTCGAACAGCACGGCAATCTTCGTGAAACCTTCTTCGCGGGCTTCTTTTGCGAAAGTGTCGTACATATCGGTCCATTCGTAGTTTTCGCCGTCGGCGGCATCCTTGAGGTTGGTCATGGTGTCGGCAACTTCGCCATCGTGTAGGAGTTTGTACCAAATCTTGGCGTGTTCCTTTTCGTTGTTGGCAGTCTCTTCAAAGATGTCGGCAATCTGGTTGTAACCTTCCTTGCGTGCTTTTGAAGCAAAGTAAGTGTACTTGTTGCGAGCTTGTGATTCTCCTGCAAATGCAGCCTGCAGGTTGGCTTCTGTTTTTGAACCTTTTAATTCCATGATGATTGTTGTTTATTTGATTTGTGTTAATTTGTTTGTCCGTGTTAAATCTTTGAATTTTAAATCATTAAATATTTAAATTTCTTTCTTTCTGCACTTTTCGCAAATTCCGTAATAAAAGACTTTCATTCCATTGATTTCAAAACCATCAAGTTGCGGCACTTCGGTTTTCGGCATTGGAATGTCGTAAATCTCTCCGCATTGCGAACATTGGAAATGCGCATGGGACTTTACGTTGCCATCGTAATGGGCTGTGTTGTCGTCCGTTGTGAATGAATCGATAAGACCATGTTCGAGAAATAAAGTGAGCGTGTTGTAAATGGTAGTCTTTGAAAGTGTCGGAATGGACGGCGAAAGGTCTTTGAAAATTTCGTCGACGGTGGGATGGGTGAAATGTGTCATCAGGTAATCGTAAATGGCAACCCTTTGCACCGAAGGGCTGATGCCTTTTGCTCTTAATATTTCGGCGGAATTTGTGTTCATATAAAAATTGTAATCGTTACAAAATTAAATTCGGTGCAAAGATACGGCTTTTTTGAAATCTTCAAAAGAATAATGGCTGTTTTTTCGTCTTCTTTTCCTAAATTTGCATATTTTTGAAATGAATTGAGAAATACGTTTTACACCTTATATATATGGACGAGGAAAAGGATAAAAAAGAAAAGAAAGAGAAACCTGAACAACGACCGGGTTACATTCCCCCGAAGCATCTTAAAAACTTCGTAGCCATTGATTTTGAGGCTGCTAACGGCGAAGTGACGAGTGCTTGCAGTGTCGGCATCGTCATTGTGAAACGCGGAAAGATAGTGGATGAGTTTTACAGCCTGATAAAACCGGTGCCGAATCACTATGATTACTGGACGACGAAAGTGCATGGAATTTCATATAAGGACACGAATAATGCCGATTTTTTCCCTGAAGTTTGGCATAAAGTGGAAAGAAAGGTGAGAGGCATGTCGTTTGTGGCGCATGGCAAGTCGTTTGACGAGCGTTGCCTGCGTGCTTTGCATAATTATTATCATATCGAATATCCGGAATATCCGTTTTATTGCACGCATTTAGGTTCGGAGAAATTGGTCCCTGAATTAGAAAACCATAAGTTACAGACTGTTGCAAAGCATTTTGGCTACGATTTGGAGCAGCATCACAACGCTTTGGCCGATGCCGAGGCCTGTGCCGTGATTGCGATGAACATATTTTAGTTCTTAATTAAAGGATGAGTTGTTTGGGATTTGCCTACGGCAGGAAATCGTATGAAACTCATTGTGAAAGTTTTACGGGTGGACTGTTTGGAATAAATATTGATTTTGAAGGGTTTTTACTTTTGATTTTTGAATGATTTCTTCGGCGTAGCCGATTACTGATATTATTTAAATAAAAAATCAAGATTTTTTCAAATCAGATAAGGTTATTTATTATTTTTGACGATTATTAACTAACATAGACTGTCATGTTTGAAATACTTAGAAAAGAAACTTTTGCGGCTGAGACTTACCTCATGGAAGTCATGGCTCCGCGCATAGCTCATTCAGCGTTGCCAGGTCAGTTCCTGATTGTGAAAATGAAACAGAATTCGGAACGTATTCCGTTGACTATCAGCGATTATAACCGTGAAGAAGGCACGATAACCATCGTCTACAAAGCCATTGGCGATTCCACGCGTAAGATGGCTGAATATCAAGTCGGCGACCATTTTGAAGATGTGGTAGGGCCGCTTGGCAAACCATCTGAATTTGCCTCGATGACGGCAGAAGAATTGCGCAAGCGTTCATTTGTCTTTATTGGCGGCGGTGTCGGCATTGCCCCGATTTATCCTCAGGTGAAATGGCTTTACGAACACGGTGCCATGGCCGATTGCATTATCGGTGCCCGCACGAAAGACCTTTTGATATTTGAGAAGGAATTGCAAAGCGTTTGCAATTTGTATGTTACTTCCGATGACGGCTCTACAGGTCGTAAAGGTTTGGTTACCGATGTGTTACGTCAATTGGTCGCCAGCGGAAAGCATTATGATGAAGCCGTTGCTATCGGACCGATGATCATGATGAAATTTGCCACGCGCACCTGCGAGGAATTGGGTATCCGTTGCACGGTTTCCTTGAACTCCATTATGGTTGACGGTACGGGCATGTGTGGCGCTTGCCGCGTGAGCATTGGCGGAAAGACCAAGTTCACTTGCATTGATGGCCCTGAATTTAACGGCAGTGATGTCAATTTTGATGAAGCCATGAAGCGTCAGGCCATGTATAATAATGTGCAGACACGCAAGCAGTTAGTCGATGAAGAAAAGGCTGAAGGCCATGAGTGCCATATAGGTGGCATTTGTGAAGAGAGTTTTGACAAGAAGCACAGGATTCCGGTTCCGGAACAGAAACCTGAAATCCGTGCTCATAATTTCGATGAGGTTTGTTTGGGCTATTCGGCAGACATGGCTATCATGGAGGCTCAACGTTGCTTGAACTGCAAGAATCCGCAGTGTGTGGCGCATTGCCCTGTCAATGTGAATATTCCGGGATTTATTGCCCGCATTGCAAAAGGCGATTTCGAAGGTGCTGCCGGTGTCATTAGCTGCGATTCGGCTTTGCCTGCCGTTTGCGGTCGCGTTTGTCCTCAGGAATCGCAGTGCGAAGGCAGTTGCGTGATGGGCAAGAAATTTGAGCCTATCGCCATCGGAAAATTGGAGCGTTTTGTGGGCGATTATGCCATCGAGCATGATTTGCATTTCGATAATCCAGGCATTAAGAATGGTCATAAAGTTGCCATCATTGGTAGCGGTCCTTCGGGCTTGACTTGCGCAAAGGATTTGCTGGCAATGGGTTACGATGTCACCATCTTCGAGGCATTGCACGAATTGGGCGGTGTTTTGGTCTACGGCATTCCTTCGTTCCGTCTGCCGAAAGATACGGTTGTGAAGAAGGAAGTGGAAAGCGTCCGCCGTTTGGGCGCCAAGTTTGAGAAGGATGTCATCGTTGGCCGCACTATCACGATTGACGAACTGATGAACCGCGAAGGCTTTGATGCCGTGTTTGTCGGTTCGGGTGCAGGTTTCCCGATGATGCTGAACGTGCCGGGTGAAAATCTCTGTGGCGTGGTTTCGGCCAATGAGTTCCTGACAAGAAACAATCTGCTGTTTGCTTATAAGGAAGGCTATGAAACGCCTAACTATGTCGGCAAGAAAGTCGCTGTTGTCGGTGGCGGCAATGTGGCTATGGATGCTGCCCGTACTGCTTTACGCTTGGGCGCTGAAGTGCATATTGTTTACCGTCGTTCGGAAGCCGAACTTCCGGCACGAGTCGAGGAAGTGCATCACGCCAAGGAAGAAGGCGTTCAGTTCGATTTGCTGACGGCTCCTGTTGAGGTGTTGGGCGATGAAAATGGCTGGGTGAAAGGCTTCAAGTGCGTGAAATGCGAATTGGGCGAACCTGACGCTTCAGGTCGCCGTAGCCCTGTCCCGGTTGCCGGTTCGGAGTTCGTCCTCGATGTCGATATGATTATCATGGCATTGGGCACTTCACCTAACCCGTTGATTGGCAGCACGACCCGTAATCTCGAACTGAACCGCAAGGGTTGCATCGTGGCCGACGAAATGGGCGCAACATCGCGTCCGGGCATCTTCGCTGGCGGCGATGCCGTCAGCGGTGCAGCTACGGTTATCTTGGCAATGGGTGCTGGTAAGAAAGCAGCCAAGGCCATTGATGAATACATTAAGGGCTTGCCGAAGAAATAATAGAATCTAAATTAATATTAACCATTCAGAAGCTGTTTTGAGTCTGTTTCCGCTTGTTTGGGGATGCTCGGAACAGCTTCTTTATAAAATTAGTAACTATGAAGAAGTTTTTTAAAGTATTGCTGATTGTGTTAATCGCCTTTGTTTTAGGCTTTTGCATCATCGTTCCCTGCGTGTGGATGGGAGAAATAAAGACCATCTCGTCATTGGAACAAGTCGACCCTGAAAATGAATATCTTTATTGTATGGAATACAAGGCCGATTATGATTTGGACGACCTGATTGCTGCCAATATCGATAAGAATGATGTCTTGAAGGACTATGTTATCAATAGGGTCGCCAAAGGTCTGCCTATCAATATTGGTGGTGACGAAGAAATGGAAAACAAGAGCATTGGCTGCACCAGTTTTCAGGTGAAGAATGCCGAAGGCGAAGGTTTCCTTTATGGCAGAAATTACGATTTCTACAAGAATCCGTCGTTGGTCACGATTTCGCATCCTAAGAACGGCTATGCTTCGATAGGTGTCAGCGACATGTCGCATTTCGGCTATGGCATTGATAATCTGCCAAATTCGTTTACTAAAAAACTGTTGTGCTTGGCTTCAATTTATGCACCCGTTGACGGTGTCAACGAGAAGGGGCTTTGCACTTCCATCATGGCGCTTCCAAATCAGATGTCGCAGCAGAACACAGGTAAGAATGTAGTCGGCACTTCAGTCATCATGCGTCTTTTCCTCGACCGTTGCGCTACGGTTCAGGAAGCACTTGACTTGCTTTCGACGGTTGACGTGCGTCACGATATTGATGGCGGCTATGGCTATCATTATATGGTGGCCGATGCCAACGGCGACTGTGCCATCATCGAGTTCGACAAGAACGATGAATGGAAGACCATGATTATCCGTAAGGATGCCGATACCACTTGTATGCATATCACAAATCACTTGCTTTCAGAGAAATATCTCACCAACATTCCTAATGACTCGGTTGGCAACGTACAGAGCCTAAGTTGGTGGAGGTACGACACGGTGGCCGATTACCTCACGCAACGAAACGGCACCTTGACCTTGAAAGAAGCCCAGGATTGCCTCTCAATGGTGATGTGGAGAGATATGGTCTGGGATGATGGCACTTTTGAAGATACCCAATACAGCAATGTCTACAACCAGACTACGAAAACACTGTATCTGCGCAGCTGGTTCGACAAGTATGAGAAGACTTATACTTTCGAATTGGATTAACTATGCGGAAAAACTATTGAAGATAAGGCTGGCCATATTTGGTCAGCCTTATTTGCATGGTGCTATTCCTTTATCTCCACATAGAAAACCGTCGGGTCGTCATCTTCTTCGAAACTTTCGTCGGTGTAGTATTGACCTGGCTTGTCGTCGTCTTGGAAAAGAATCAAGGTCACTTTTTTGAATGGAATCGGCTGGCCGTTGTTGCTGTATTTTACGATGTCTTCTTCGGTCAGGCCTTCCATTCTCATCATTTTCAGCATCATGGCGAGGTCTAAGTTTACGTTGAGCAATTCCTTCTTCCATTCAATGCTGATGACGGCTGTGGTGTACAAATGAAAGTTTTTTACTTCTATCTTTTTCATTTTCAATAATTTATATTCTATTATCCGTTGGTTTGATGTTTCAAAGATGCGAAAAAAAATGAAAAGATGAATAATTTGCACAAGATTTGTGTTGGATTTCTTGTTTTTTTATAATTTTGTCCAACTTTAAAAGAAAAATAAAATGCATAAAAGTTTAATGTTTTTGGCGGTTGCCATGATGTTTTCGGTGGCAATGAGTGCGCAAAATGCAGAAACAGTGAGTGTTGCCGGTGCTCAAAACGGCAAGTTCTCGGCAGTGGGAAACGACTGCACTATTCAAGGTCAAGTGATGAATGGGCAGAAAGATGGCACTTGGATTGAGTATTTCACGGGCGACAGCTTCTTGCCAAAACGCGTCATTACTTATCAAAATGGAAAGAAAAACGGTATTTATATCGAAATCGACAAGACAGGTTCCATTACGAAACAGGCTGAATATAAGGATGATCAGCTGAATGGTCAGGTCAGTTCGTGGTTCCGTGGCGGTCGTCTTTCAAAGATGAACACATATAATATGGGCATCATGGAGGGGCGTCAGATTATGTGCTACGAAAAGGGTGGCGTTCAGGAAGAAAGCTTTTACCTGAAAGGTCAGCGCAATGGCGTTTGCACTTGGTATGACGAAAACGGCAACAAGATGATGACCATCGAATACAAGTCAGGCTCATTTGAAGGCAAGCAGGAAACTTTCTATTCCAACGGACAGCTGAAGTCGTCGAAGAATTACAAGGATAACAAGCAGGACGGCGAAGCCAAGGAATACTACGACAATGGTTCCTTGAAATCGGAATCGACTTTCAAGCAAGGTCAGCAGTCAGGGAAGACCAAGACTTACGAAAAGACCAATGCCCCGGCAAAAGCTACAGATAGCGCAAAAGGTAAGAAAAACTAAGGATATATAATTCGATAACCAAAAGCGAGGGGCGGTTTGAAACGGCTCCTCGCTTTTTAATTTACTGCGATATGGACGAAATTTACGAATTTTATAACAATGGTGCCGAAATAGGTCGGTTGGAACGTGGCCTTGGCAAAGTTGAGTTTTATAGGACTAAGGAAATCCTTCTGAATTATATCGAAGGGAAGAAAACAATCTATGATATTGGCGGTGGCATTGGCATGTATGCAGCCTGGCTTGCCAAAATGGGACATGATGTGCATTTGGTGGAATTGGCCGAAAATGCAGTTGCTTACGCTAAGGAAAACATGATGAAAGACTGCCATTTTGAAGCGGAAGCCGGCGATGCAAAGTTGTTGAATTTGCCGAGTGAAAGTGCCGATGTGGTGCTTTTGATGGGGCCTTTGTATCATTTGTGTGAAAAGGAAGACCGATTGTTGGCATTAAGAGAATCGTTTCGCGTGTTGAAAGAAGGTGGCTTACTCGTGGCGGCTGGCATTTCAAAGTACAGTTCTGCGACATGGGCTTTGTCGGTTTACGGCGAAAAAAATGATTTCATTGATGATTCGGTTTTCTTCGATATGTTGAAAGGTGAAATTATGACGGGCTGCCATAATCGCCCGAAGGAATATCCTCGATTGATTGCTAAGTCTTATTTTACAACCGCTTCGGAGATGCATGGTGAGATTTCGGAAGCGGGTTTTGATGTGCTGAAGACTCATGCCGTTGAAGGTTGTGCCTGGCTGACGCCTCATTTGGATGAGAAATGGGCAGACGAGGCTTGCCGGAACAATCTGATGAATTTGGTCAGAATGACGGAGTCGGATGAGGAAATGATGGGTATTAGTCCGCATTTTCTGGTTGTGGCAAGAAAGATGGAATGAAAGTCTTGGGTCATAATCCCAAAGCCTCTTTGCCGGGATACATGAACTTGGATTTTGCTAACTCTTTCGGATAAACAAAATAGGTGGCGATGCCTTCGGCGCAAAGCAAATCGGTTCCGTCAAACAATTGTGTTTCAAAGGCGTAGAGATGCTTCCCAACTTGTCCTTTCAGCTTCGCCGTGACAGTGATCTGCCCATGACTGATGTGAATCGGCTTTAGATATTTGACATTCAATTCGGAGGTTACGCCGCTGCTGTCGAGCAAGGCCTGAACCGCCCAAAATGCGACTTCGTCCAACAAAGTGGCGGCAATGCCACCATGAAGGAAATCACCAAAACCTTGATAGTCAGTCGTGGGCATCCATCGGGCTGTGACTTTATCCTCATCTTTTTCAAAGTCAAGTTTCAAACCGATTGGGTTTCTGGCGGCGCATCCGAAGCAATTGTGCTCGGGAATGGCGTTATAGGGATTGCGTATTTTCATTCTGATTCACTATTTGCTGCAAAAGTAAGAAACTGTTTTGATTTCATTGGAAATAATTACAGGATTCGGCTATGCCGAAGAAATAAATGAAAAATCTTTGTTTAAAATCATTCAAAAATCTATGTCGGCTTCCACAAACTTATCAAGTCCGTAAACAATGATTTTTGATAGATTTATTGATTTGATTTTCATTGGATTTAGCTACGCTGAAATGAATATTCACCGATACGCAGTGAGGTAATGCAAAGCATTTCTTGCCGTTAGGCAATCCCAAAAAACAAAATTCAAGATGGATTTTAAGCGTTTTTTCCTAATTTTGCACCCATGATGGTAAGAATGAAAACCTTATTGATTTGGCTGGGCGTTTTGTTCCCAAGTTTGCTTTGGGCGCAGGATACCATTATGCTTAATCAGGTTGAAATTCAAGGCAAGGGAGTGGGGGAGAGTGTGGCAAAACCATTGGTTGCGCGTAAATTAGATACGCTTGTCCTTGAGTCGAAAAGCACTTCCAATCTCTCGCAATTGCTGATTCAGCATAGTCCGGTTTTCATCAAGACGTATGGACCTGGCGGCACTTCTACGGCTTCGTTCCGTGGCACGACGGCAAGCCATACTTTGGTGTTGTGGAATGGTTTTCAGTTGAATGCGCCCAATTTGGGGCAGGTCGATTTCAGCACCATTCCTGTCTTTCTAGCCGATGATGTCAATCTGAACTGGGGCAGCGGCACATCGAACAACAGCGGTGGATTGGGCGGATCGGTCAATATCGACAACACGACGGTTTTTGGCGAAGGCCTGATTCTGGATTTGAAACAGACCTACGGCAGTTTCAACACCTTGGGCAGTTTCGTGACGTTCGGCAATCGCGGGAAGAAGTTCTCTTTCCGTGTGAAAGCCTATCGTAATTCATCTGACAATGACTTTGAATATGAGAATCTTGCCACCATTCCGCATCAGAGAATGAAGCAACAAAACGCTGATTTCGTTGATTATGGCATCATGCCGGAAATCAGTCTGCTTTTCAGGAATTGTGTGCTTTCGGCCTCGTCGTGGAACCAATGGAACAATAGGAACTTGCCGCAAATCATGCCGAATGTGGGCAATAAAAATACGGAAGAGTGGACGAAAGACAATTTCTCGAGGAATTACATTTCGTTTAAGACGTATTGGAAATCAGGAAGTTTGCAGTTGAAGTCGGCGGCTTTTTTTGAGAAACAGAGTTATTTCTTGGAAACGCGAAATCCGGTGACAGATGATGTGATTACCTCTATCAATTCACAAAACGATGCCGTGATTTTGCATCAGATTGCCAATGTGGAGCAGCAACTTTACAAGTCGTGGCAGCTGAATGCCAAACTGCAATGGGACAGGGAGAATGTGAAGTCGAACAATTACGAAGGGTCGAAAAAACGCGACATTGTGTCGGCATACGCTGCCGTTGATGGTTCGCCTTTTGCCTTCGCAAATCTGAAACTTACGGCACGTTACGACATCGTCGATGGCAAGTCAATGGGCATTTTTCCGACAGCGACTTTTTCATATCAAATGCCTTTCCTGAAATCGTTGACGACCACTTTGGGCTATAGCCACAATTACCGCAATCCGAGTTTGAACGACTTGTATTGGTATCCGGGCGGCAATGAAAACCTTCTGGCGGAAAACGGTCGAACTTTGGATTTTGCCTTGAAATACGCCTTGAAAAAGGAACGTTTTTCAGCTGAAGTCCGTTCTGGCGTGTATGCCTCGAAGGTGAAGAACTGGATTCAGTGGGTGCCGACGGAATACCGCTATTGGGTGCCTGAAAATGTGGCTTTGGTTTTTGCGCGAGGCGTTGAAAATCATCTTAGTATAGCCTATAACTATAAGGATTGGAAATTTGCCGTTTTGGGCAATTATGTCTTTACCGCCACCACCGATGAAAGCGATTTGGCGGCTGAAAACGGCAACAAGGGCAAGCAGTTGATTTACATTCCGCGCCATCATGCCAACCTTTTTGCCGATGTGCATTGGAAGCAATGGAATCTGAATTATACGCTCGAAATGACGGGCGTGCGGAACACATCCTACGCGACAGGCTCGTATTTCAGTTACGATTTGCCGGCCTACGTCTTGCACCATATCGCTTTGGGACGGCAGCTTGGAAAATTCAAACTCGAGTTGCGTTGCAACAACCTCACCGACAAGGCCTATCAGAATGTGCTTTGGCGTGCCATGCCTGGTCGAAGTTGGGAGATTATGGCTGGGTGGAAGTTTTGATGATGGTGAAATTCTGATTCTGGGTGAATGAAATGAAAAAATTCACTCGTTTTCATCTTCAAAATTGTATTCGGCTTTGCTTTGTGTTATGATTTCATCCATGATGTCGTTTAGATAACCTTGTTTTGTGGCTTCGTTAAAGCGTTCGGATAGAATTGGAATATTGATGATTTCCTCAATGCAATTCATATAGTATTTTGTAACACTTAAAAGTTCAATATAGGGTAGAGATGTTTCAGTTTGATTCGGGCATCGACAGTCTTAAACTGCCAATTGACGCTCTTTTGAGTGGCGTTCCTCTCGGTATTCCAAGAAGCAATCTCTTCATTCA